>CAYNTC010000101.1:0-8067 GCA_964399795.1 uncultured Pirellulales bacterium
TGAAACTGCAAAAGGATACGAGCGACTGGTCACTGGCCACGAGCGACGAGCATCGTTGCTATTGCAGCTTGGCCGATGGAGAGGCCGCCGTCGCTGGCGGGGACCTCGCAATTATATAATACTTCAAAGCCTTGTTTTCTTAATAGCTTAATAAGTTGGTTCGTTAGATATCGATTGCAGAAAACGCCGCCACTTAATGCGACGATGTTCAGGTTGGTCTCGTCTCTTGCAGCTTGAGCCATTTGCAGGAGGCCGGCGGCAATGGTGTTATGGAACTTTGCGGAAATGATGCTGGCATGGATGTCTTTTTGGGCCTCGGCGAGGAGCTGTTTTATCATAATACGAAAGTCGAGTTGAAGAGGTTCGCCGGTCTTGCGATTTAGTTCAAAATTGTAGCTTTCTTCAACATGCTCATCGGCAATCGCCTCCAAAGCCATGGGCAGTTGTGCATCGAAATGGTTGTAGCTGCCCAAGCCAAGAATAGCTGCGACGGCATCGAAAACACGGCCGAGGCTTGAGGTTTGTACGGTATTGATGTGTTTTTCAATTTGCTCGAGGATGAGTTTTGATCCTTCGACTGGATTCGGCAGGCTCACCACAGGTACGCTCAGGACAGGGTTTTGAGTGTTGTCATTCCCGCGGAAGCGGGAATCTACTTTCTTTTTGGTTTTTGGATTCCTGCCTTCGCAGGAATGACAGTTTGTTTCGATTTGATCGAGTAGCCATTTGAATTTCTGTAAGTCGAAATCATCCGCGTAGGTTTTTTTCAAAAGTGCCAGCAGTGGCCTTATAGCTTGTTTGCTCGCCTTATCAGCGCCGGGCAGGTCGTAGTAGGCGAGGTGCCCAAAACGCTCGAATTTATCGAGCGTCGCAATCATACATTCGCAGCCCCAGATTGCGCCATCGGTACCGTAGCCGGTGCCGTCGCATTCGATGCCGATGACCGGCCCTTCAAGGCCGTGCTCAGTCAGAACAGATGCGATATGGGCCCAGTGATGCTGAACCTGGATAACCTTCACATCCGGCAGCGAAGCGGCATATTGAGTAGAAAGGTATCCTGGATGAAGATCGCAGACTACGACCTTTGGCTCGACTTCAAACAGTTGCCGTAAGTGCTCAATCGAATCGATGTAGTGATGGTAAACCTCTGCATCTTCGAGGTCGCCAATGTGTTCGCTGCAAATGATCTGGTTTTGTTTGACGAAACAAAATGTATTCTTCATATCTGAGCCGGCAGCGAATATATCTTGCGAAGAACCGAGCTTGTATTGCGTATTGCGTATTGCGTATTGCGTATTTTGTTTTTCATCTTCCGGCGCATCACGCATCACGCACAACGCACGACGAATAAATATAGGAGCAGGCACGTAACCTCTGGCTCTTCGTAGAGGAACCGGTTGATTATCAATAAAATGCACAACGGAGTCGTCAATCTGTCGGTAAATTTCCCTATCGTGCATAAGGAAGGCATCTGCAATACTCCTGAGGCGCTGCAGGGCTTTTTCATTCTTGCAGATAAGAGGTTCCTCGGAGATGTTGCCGCTGGTCATTACCAGTACTTCCAGGCCTTGCGCAAAGAGTAGATGATGCAAAGGTGCGTAACATAGCATAAAGCCGAGCGTATTGACGCCCTCGGCGACAGATGGGGCTATGCCGCAGTTTTTTTTCCTCGGTAGTAAGACAATCGGACTTTGTAGACTTTTTAGTAACTGTTCAGCCGGTTTGCTGACGATGGCATATTTTTTTATTTTTTCTATCGAAGCAGCCATCATGGCGAAGGGTTTGTGGTCACGTCTTTTTCGTTGACGTAATCGCAAGACTGCTTTATTATTAAGCGCATCAACTGTTAGATGGAATCCACCAATACCCTTTATAGCTACGATTTTGCCAGCCTGTAGCAAGCGGGCAGTCTCTTTAATAACATCTTCTGTCTGTTTTTTTATGGTTTTGCCGGTATTATCTATAAGCCAGATTTTTGGGCCACATGCAGGACAAGCAACGGGCTGCGCGTGAAAGCGCCGGTCGGTTACGTTTGTGTATTGAGCAGCACATTTGTCGCACATTGTAAAAATTGACATCGTGGTGTTGGGCCTGTCATAGGGGATGGTCTTTACTATCGAGTATCTTGGGCCACAGTTTGTACAATTTATAAATGGGTAATGATAACGAAAATCAAGTGGATCGTTCAACTCACACAGGCAATCATGGCAGGTTGCAATATCAGCAGTTACCTGGGACAGAGCTGTGCCTTGAATGTCACTTTGTTCGATGATGAATTCACTTTCGCTCTCTATTAGGGGAATATTCGAGGCCTTGCAGGAATTTATTTGTGCCAGGGGTGGTTTGTCGGTTGACTGAAGACGGGTCAGAAACTCCTCTATTTTTTGCTTCTCGCCCTGTATTTCTATTGTAACGCCTTTTGTGTCGTTGCGGACTCTGCCGGTCAGAGCCAAACTTGAGGCGAGTCTGTAAACAGCGGGCCTGAAGCCAACGCCCTGTACACGACCGGTTATGAGGATTTTCTGTCTCTTGGCCAAAATCTTTCCCCCGGCGATTTCAACGTATCCTGTATTGCAACGGGCAGGAAGCTATTATAGCTGAGAGGAGCTATCCGGGCAATTGTCGCTATTTGTGCGAAATGTTATGCGGAGGGCTTATTAGCCTTGGCTGTATTTAGATTAACAACGTTCTTGAAAAGAGACTTAAACACGTCCTTTTCAACGGGCGCAATCCAAGAGATTGTAAAGTAAGTGACACCAGGATCGAGTGAACGTCTTAAAACCTATAAAAGAGGCTCAAGGATATTACAGGATAGAACTTAAAATCCTTTATGTCCTCTTCAAACTGTGCCCGTTCTCTTTCAAGCTCGGTTAGAAAGATATCGTTGTCGGATAGAGGGCCGCTTGCGGAAAGAGCCACCTCGGGCGAACCAACGAAGGCAACACCGAAATCAGTTATAATTCCCCATCGTCCCTCGTTATCAAAGGCGCTACCCCAGCCAAAACCGACGTAAGGCGCGATATCGTTAAAAGTCATTTGGCCAGTAAGACTCGTAATGTCGTCGGTGGTATAGGTTTCATCACCTATTGTCAGGCTCGTTGCAGACTTTGCCGTCAGGTCTACATTCGTGTCATTTAATATTACGCCGGCAGTGATGCGAAATGAACCCCCGAAGACGTGCCAGTCACATAAAGCCGAGCACGATAATAGGTCCAAGCCAAAGTCGTATTCGATATCGCTTTCTGTACCGTCGAGATCTAGGTTGAAGACATTAGCACCGAGCCGGGCATTGATACCGGGCGTTATCTGCACGTGTGCTTCACCACCGAGACCCAAAGTGCTACACTTGGCGGAGACAGCCAGCGGCAAATCTGCAAGGATTGGGCTGGAGAAGGTCAGCGTTGACGCAATCATTATCGCTGTGGTTTTTACTATTGTTTTCATTGTGTCTTTTCCTTTCTATTTTGTATTCATTTATGTCGCACGAACACTTGTGAGTAGCGGTCATTACCAATTGATAAGCTTGTCGTCACATTTGATCCCCCATGTAGTCGGCCATAATTCACTCTTAAGGTTTATCGGCTAAATTTTGTACATCTTTAGAAAAAATGATTGGATTATAGGTTATTGCAGTTTTTGTTGGTATTCTCAGACGTAAAGGGCCGCGAAAGCCCCTTAGGTTCGGTGCATGGCAAAAATCGCTTGCATCTATTGGCAGGCCTTGATAAGATATTGGCATACGGGGCCATAGCTCAGTTGGGAGAGCGCTTGCATGGCATGCAAGAGGTCGTGGGTTCGAATCCCATTGGCTCCATTTCGTATTCAACCGCTCCCAGCTCTTATGATGAATTGCTTTAAGACAGGATTTCGACCAGATAGGCGCCCATCTTCCGTATATTCCACTCAAATTTATTGATGTAATACATTTTTAAGGGGTCTTAAAAGATCTACGGGTTGTGGCCTAAAAGAATCCTGCCGGAATGTTGTCAACGGGGATTACCTGCAATTTGCCTTGTTAATAAATCACCTCAGTGGGTAGGGGAATTATGAAATTTTCAAAAAGCATTCGGATTGTCAGAACTACTAACATTTAATTGCGTAAATTGCAAAAGGATAGTTGATTTTCATAGCAAAAAGTTTGACAATATCCCAGTTCCAAAGGAGATTAGAGGTAAATTTACCATCCTAAGTAAAGTCATCTACTTCGAAGGAATATGCAAGGTGTGCAATGAAAATATGGCGTAACAGGACCGAATGTTTTTCGAGAACATCGAGTATTTGAGTAAAGGAGATAACGCATGAGTGTTAAAGGTACGCAAACAGAGAAGAATTTGCTTGCTGCCTTTGCTGGTGAATCACAGGCGAGAAATCGCTATAGCTATTTTGCCAGCCAGGCGAGAAAAGAAGGCTACGAACAAATCGCTGCAATCTTTGAGGAAACTGCCAGTCAGGAAAAGGAACATGCCAAGAGAGAGTTAAAATTTCTCGAAGGCGGGGACGTTGAAATCACTGCGGCATATCCAGCAGGAGTCATCGGCAACACACTTGAGAACCTCAAGTCAGCGGCTGCGGGAGAACATTACGAAAATACCGAGATGTATCCGCAATTTGCAGAAGTGGCGGATAAAGAGGGCTTTGCCGAGATTGCGGCGGTATTTAGAAAAATTGCTGTTGCTGAAAAAAGGCATGAACAAAGATACCTCGCTTTGGTCAAGAACATTAACGAAGGTCTTGTTTTCAAACGTAAGAAACCTGAGAGATGGGTATGCAGAAATTGTGGATATGTTCATGAAGGGACAGAGCCACCGAGCGTGTGCCCATCATGTGCACATCCACAGGCCTATTTTGAAATCGAAGCGGTTAATTACTGAAACCAAATGGAGACTTAGCCATGCAGGAGCGAAAAGGTATTGTGACGATGAAGGGTAAGCCAGTCACTCTGATCGGGCCTGAGCTAAAGGTTGGACAGGCTGTGCCCGATTGCGAGCTTGTGGCCAACGATCTTTCGCCGGTTAAGCTCTCATTATTTCGCGGCAAGGTCTGTGTTATCGCTTCAGTTCCGTCGCTGGACACATCCGTTTGTGATAAAGAGACACGCAGATTCAATGAAGAAGCGCAGCAGCTTGGTGATGATGTTGTTGTCCTTACAGTGAGCATGGATTTGCCGTTTGCGCAGAAACGATGGTGTGGCGCAGCAGGAGTAAAGAATGTGCAGACACTTTCTGATTATAGAGAGGCGTCGTTTGGAAAGGCTTACGGCATATTGATCAAGGAGTTGCGACTCTTGGCTCGTGTCATCTTTGTTGTGGACAAAGAAGGTTTTATAAGATACATCCAGATCGTCAAAGAAGTCTCTAATGAACCGGACTATGAAGCTGCGTTGAAAGCGGCAAGAGAGTTGTTGTAGCGGCGAAGTCTTCTGTATTTGGAAAAATCGTTGTTGAAATATGGACGGTTAGACTGAGAGAGGTTTAGTAAAATGAGGCAATTGAAGCCGAATATTTACGAAGTTGGGGCGATCGACTGGGATAGAAGGCTGTTCGATGAACTGATTCCTTTGCCTGATGGTACAAGCTACAATGCATATCTGGTAAAGGGCAGTGAGAAAACAGCCTTGCTGGATACGGTTGACCCGACCAAAAGCGAAGTGCTGATAGGTAATCTTGTCTCAGCCGGCGTTAATAAGTTGGATTATATTGTATCTCATCATGCTGAGCAGGACCATTCTGGCACCATACCTGATATACTGACACTGTATCCCAATGCAAAGATTGTCACGAATCCCAAATGCAAGGCTATGCTCATTGATCTTTTGAATATTGAGGAGGATAAGTTTATCACCGTTGACGATGGTCAGGCGCTGTCTCTGGGTGACAAGACACTGCAATTCATTTACATACCTTGGGTTCATTGGCCCGAAACTCTCGGTACTTACCTGCAGGAGGACAGGATATTCTTTCCGTGTGATTTCTTTGGCTCACACCTCGCCGCGAGCAGTCTTTTTGTGGACGATGAGCCGCGTGTTTATGAGGCTGCCAAGAGATATTACGCTGAGATAATGATGCCTTTTCGAATGCCGATTCAAAAGAACCTGGAAAAGATAAAGGACCTGCAGATAGACTTGATTGCTCCGAGTCACGGCCCTATCTACGATAAACCCGAGTTTATTATTAATGCTTACAAAGACTGGGTCAGTGACGCAGTCAAAAACGAAGTTGTGCTGGCGTATGTTTCAATGCACGGCAGCACAAGGAAAATGGTTGAACATTTTGTTAATGCGCTAATAGAAAGAGGGATTTCAGTCAGGCAGTTTAATCTTACCGTCACTGATATTGGTGAGTTAGCTATGGCACTTGTCGATGCGGCAACACTTGTTTTAGGTTCTCCGACGGTTTTAACGGGGGCGCATCCTAAGGTGGCTTATGCGGCAATTTTGACAAATGCGCTTCGGCCAAAAACAAAATTTGCATCCATTATTGGCTCCTACGGATGGGGCGACAGAATGGTTGAGCAGCTTACCGGTTTGGTACCTAATCTCAAGGTTGAAATTATTGAGCCGGTGGTAGCAAAAGGTTATCCTGAGGATGAGGACTTTGTGGCTTTGGACCGGTTGGCCGATCAAATCCTTACAAAACACAGGGAACTGAAGATTATGGATTGAAACAAGGGCTTTTTGAAGGTTAGGTATATATAATAGAAATTTCAGCGTAAGGAAAGGAGTAGGAACATGGCTAAGGAATTGGAAGTATACAAGTGTTCGATTTGTGGCAACATTGTCGAAGTTCTTCATGGTGGTGCCGGTGAGCTGGTTTGCTGCGGCCAACCCATGGAGAATCTGGTCGCAAAGACCGCTGACGAGGGCAAGGAAAAGCACGTACCTGTCATCGAAAAAGTCAATGGTGGTATCAAAGTGAAGATCGGCAGTGTCCCGCATCCGATGGAGGAAAAACATCACATCGAGTGGATCGAGGTCATCGCCGATGGCAAGGCGTATCGGCAGTTTTTAAGCGCAAGTGATGCTCCAGAAGCTATATTTAACATCGAGGCGGATTCAATAACTGCCAGGGAGCACTGTAATATCCACGGACTGTGGGAGGCAAAGTAAAATCGCAAAACTTAAAACGTAAAGTGCAAAGCTATAAAGCAAAATTCAAAACAAAAGGCTATCAGCAGTGAAAGGGCAATTTCGAGTTTTGGGTTTTTAGCTTTCAGCTTTCAACTCTATCAGGACAGGGTCCAGCGTGTATTTACACCGCTGGAAAAAGTAAGGAGAATGAGAATGGGTATGCCTTTCAACGCAGATGAAATTTTTGAGATGGCTGAGCAAATCGAAAGAAATGGGGCAAAGTTCTATCGTGCCGCTGCTGGCAAGTTCTCAGCACTTAAGCAGACGTTACTTGATCTGGCAGCGATGGAAGATGAACACCTCGAGACTTTCAAGGCTATGCGGGCTGAGCTTTCGACAGCCGAACAGCAGCCACTTGTTTTCGACCCGGACGGCGAAGCGCAGATGTACCTGAGCGTGATGGCAGATGGTCATGTTTTTATTGTGCAGGATGATCCCGCCGAACTTCTGGCAGGCAAAGACAAAGCAGAAGACGTGCTGAAACTGGCTATCGGGATGGAAAAGGATTCCATCGCTTTCTATGTTGGCTTGAAAGAAGGCGTATCTCGCAAAGCAGGCAAAGACAAGGTTGAGGCTATCATCAGGGAAGAGATGAGCCATATCACCATCTTGAACGAGAAGCTGTCTGCCTTGAATTAGTCTGCTGTCGTAGGAATGAGGCCGGTCTGATTAAGAACGGCTACAACATATAGTGAGGGAGAACCTTGCTTTGTTGAAAAGAGTTCAAAGTGTCATTTCGAGCGAGCCGAAGGCGAGTCGAGAAATCTGTTTTTTAATGGCAAAGCCATAAATAGATTTCTCCACCCTTCGACTTCGCTCAGGGCAAGCTTGTTTCGTGTCCTTTAGGGGCGCTTTCATTCTCCGCCCCCTTAGGGGCTGCGAAGGATGAATCGGTCGAAATGACGGTGAGATTTTTCAACAGAGTAGGAGAACCTATAATA
>CAYNTC010000102.1:0-5120 GCA_964399795.1 uncultured Pirellulales bacterium
TTGATGTGGCCACCGCGTAGTCGACATCGGCATCCAACGTATGCAGAGGAATACTTCCGAGTTTCTGTGTCTCCTTGCGGGCCATTTCCGAGCCTGCCAGCCGACCTGAACAGATAATTTTGACTCCTTTGGCTCCGGCATTTATGGCTGATTCACAAAACTGTTTCATAGTACGCCTGAACGAAGCTCGCTTGGATAATTGCTCGGCAATCGCTTCCGCCACTAAAGTAGCATTCAGATCAGGCTCCTTTATCTCAACGACGTTGACAGCTACCTTTCGCCCAGTCATGCCTTCAAGCTCTTCCCGCAATTTGTCAACTTCGCCACCTCTTGGGCCAATGACCACGCCAGGCCGAGCGCTATGAAGCGTTACATTCACCTCATTCCGCGTTCTAATGATCTCGACCTTTGCTACAGCACCTTTTGGCATCTGCCGATTGAATTTCTTGTCAACATAACTGCGAATCTTCTGGTCTTCGACAAGAAAACTGCCATAGTGAGCCTTGGGAGCAAACCAAGTACTTTGCCATCCGAGCGTTATACCTGTCCTAAAACCTATTGGCGATGCTTTTTGGCCCATAATTAGATTTCTTACAACGAGTCTTTGTAGTTTCCTGCCCTATACCTGTGTTACAGTAATGTGTATATGGCAGCCCTTTTTTCGGATAGGATGAGCTCTGCCTCTATCCTTCGGCATCCATCGTTTTGTGCCGACGCGAACACCTGCATCATCAACCCTTGCTCCGCTCACATATAAATTATCGACGTCAGCATTCTGCTCATCGGCATTAGCAACCGCACTTTTGAGAACCTTATCAACCATCGTTGCAGCACGCTTTCTGGTGAACTTTAAGATGTCCATCGCGTCCTGGATTGTTCTGCCCTGTATCAACTGAGTGACCAACCGGACTTTACGCGGCGAAATCGGGGCGAAGCGATACGACGAATGCCAATCAGTCAAATCGTTAACCTCGACGGATAAGGCTGTGGCCAGACGACGGACATCCTCGCTATCAGGCTTAGGGTCTAACAGGCCTTTCTGCCAATTCTTAATCGCTGCCGCTGCCTTTTTATGGCTAAAACCGCCTCTGACAATGTGGCCGGCTAATTCGTCCACATTCGCCTGCCGTTCGGCACAAAGTTCTTTTAATTTATCAGAACTAAGCATACCTCTTATCTTAAAATTAGCAGCTTACCATCTGCTTTCTACTACTTGATTTTCTTGCTCGAATGTCCCTTGAACGTCCGTGTGGGCGAAAACTCACCCAGTTTGTGCCCGACCATGTCTTCTGTGACAAATACCTTGTGAAAGATCTTTCCATTGTGAACCATAAAAGTAAAGCCGACAAATTCAGGCACTATCGTACACTGTCTGGCCCATGTCTTTATCGGCTCGCGCGACCCGGAATTTGTCTGCCTAGTCACCTTGACAAGCAGCTTTTCGTCAACATACGGGCCCTTTTTTAGAGATCTTCCCATTATCTATCTCAGCCTATATTTAAGTTAAATCCTGCACACATCATCAACACATATCGACGGTGCCGACGTATTCAAGCTCCACTCTATAAAACTAGTTGTCCCTGTCTCTTGTTTTTGCGTCTTCTGATTATCCTCTTGTTGCTGGGGTTTCGTGGATTTCTGGTCTTTCCACCCTTTGCAAGTACGCCCGTGGGCGAACAAGGATGGCGTCCACCATTTGACCTGCCTTCACCACCACCCATCGGGTGAGCAACCGGATTCATGGCTTTGCCTCTCACATGCGGCCTGCGACCCATGTGACGCTTTCTTCCAGCCTTGCCAATGCGTATGTTTTGGTGATCGGCATTACTCAGCCGACCAATTGTCGCTCGACACTCTTTACGAACCGAACGCATCTCGCCGCTCGGCAGAACTACCGTGACCCAATCGCCCTCCTTGGCCAAGATTCTCGCAGCGTTGCCAGCGCCCCTGACAAGCTTTCCGCCTTGACCTGCGGTCATTTCGATGTTGTGAATCTCAAGACCCGCAGGAATCGCCTGAAGCGGCATAGCATTACCTACCTTGGGATCACAAGACAAACCACTCTCAATAAAATCGCCAACTTTTATTCCCTGCGGTGCCAATATATACCTCTTTTCGCCATCAGCGTAATACAACAACGAAATAAAGCAGTTTCTGTTCGGATCGTATTCTACTGTTGCCACTTTAGCAGAGACACCGTCCTTATCCCGCTTAAAGTCAATAATACGGTAGATTCTTCTTGCCCCTCCACCTCTGAATCGAGAGGTAGTTACACCATAGTGATTTCTACCGCCGTTCTTCTTGATTCGCCTACATAGCGATTTCTCAGGCACGGTCGAAGTCAACTCGGAATACTCATTGACCGAGCTATTTCGACGCCCTGCACTTGTAGGTTTATAGACTCGAATAGCCATAATCTGTAATCTCACGATCCCTTCACAGCGATCAGAATAAGTCAATATGATAATCGGGTTCCAGATGCACAACCGCTTTCTTCCAGTTTCGCGTTATGCCGATAGTTCTGCCTCGTCGGCGATGTTTGCCTCTTCGGATGGAAGTTCTGACTTTGTGCACCTTAACACCATATATCTTTTCAACAGCGTTTCTTATCTGCACCTTGTTGGCTTTCTCATTCACCTCAAACGAATAAGCACCTTTGACATTGGCAAAGTGCATCCCCTGCTCTGTGATCAATGGCCGAATTATTACGCTATAGTCATCCATTAAAAACGCACGTTAACGACTAAACCGATATTGGACTAAATCACTACTGCAAAGCCATATTAAAACTTTTAACTCTCGTGTGCCTGCCCTGCACTTAAGAACGACAAAAACGCATCCTTTGTAAAAAGTATTTTATGGTGGCTGCAAATATCAGCGGCATTGAGTTCGACTACAGGCCTAACAGCCACCCGAGGAATATTCCTAGCTGACTTATAAAGATTCTCATCATAATCACTTATAGTCACAAGGCAACTTCTCTCAATTCTCAGATTGCTCAGGACACCTACAAAATCCCTGGTTTTGGGTGCTTGCAGGTCCAGTTCGTCAACCACAACCACATTGTTGCCCAAGAGCTTTGCCAATACTGCCGAATCTCTGGCTAATCTCCTCTGTTTCTTGGGCATGCCCTTGCTAAAGTCTCTCGGGATTTTAGCAAAAGTAACACCGCCACCGACACGCTTTGCCGTTCTGCGATTGCCGGCCCTGGCAAATCCCGTACCCTTTTGTCTGAATAGCTTCCTGCCTGAGCCGGCCACCATACTTCTGCCCTTAGTAGCAGCGGTTCCAACTCGCTTGTTGGCCTGGTACATAACAATGGCCTGCTTAAGCAGCTCATATCTGACTTTGCCTCCGAGGGCAGATTCATCCACGTTTAAGCTCTCAACTTCCTGACCATCAACATTGTACACAGCAAGTTCAATCATGGTCGAATTTCTTCTTCCTTAACAGATCAGCTCTTCTTGGCGCTAAGGACGATACAGTAACCACCAGCCGGACCCGGTACAGAACCCTTGACCACGATTAGATTATTCTCTGTATCAACGGCAATCAGCTTATGGTTCTTGGTCGTTACTCGACGATCGCCCATATGCCCGGCCATCCTTTTGCCCTTTTTAGGACTTCCACCATGGCCTGCATCGCTGGCAAAACTCGATATCGAACCCGGTGCTCTGTGCTTACGCTCCGTGCCGTGCGAAGCGGGAAAACCGCTAAAGCCATATCGTTTCATCACGCCAGCAAAGCCCTTGCCTTTGCTGGCTCCTACAACGTCAACAAACTTACTCTCGGAAAAAGCTGAGACTGTCACGATATCACCAATGCCATACTCCATTTCGAGTCCATCAGGAAGTCTCATCTCTTTGACAAACTTTTTTGGCACCGTGTGAGCCCTTTGAGCATGTCCGATTTCAGGTCTTTTTCGGCGAGAGGGTTTTACATCTCCATACCCCAACTGAATAGCGTTATATCCGTCCGTATTCGACGTTTTAATTTGCATGACTGTACAAGGGCCAGCTTGTATGACAGTCACGGGCACCAACTGACCGGATTCATTATAAAGCCTGGTCATGCCAACTTTTTTTCCCAATAACATCGCCATTATTTCACCGCTCATGGCGCAATCCCTGTCACCGGCAAAGACACAGCACAGGTCATGCTCAAGCCTTTATCTTTACGAAAACGCCTGCCGGAACCACCAAACGATTTAATACCTCAGCCGTCCGAGCATTAGCTTCATGGATATCAATCAGGCGCTTATGCGTTCTGAGCTCAAACTGCTCTCGCGATTTCTTGTCGATATGCGGACTTCGCAAAACTGTATACCTTTCGATGCGCGTCGGCAGAGGCACTGGACCACTTACACGCGCGTTAGTCTTTCGAGCGTGCTCTACGATCTCCTTAGCGGACGCATCCAGCGCCCGATGGTCGTAAGCCTCCATTCTAATTCGTATTCTTTCGCTCTCTGCCGCCATGACCGTTCTCCACTATGCCAGTTGCTCTTTCGGTCATCAATGTTGGTGACTTTCCAAACAATGGCAGGAAAAGGCTCACTATTCACCCGACTTTGCCTAATGTCACCACATCTTATTAGAACTCACATAATTAAAATTGAATAAAAATACTCAATTCTGCACTTATAACTGCACACTTGATAAAATATCTCCCTGCGTATAGTCCTCGTGATATCAATAAACATTACATTGTTTGGCTTTGGCAGGAAGGGCTTATTTCAGATAGCTGAGCATTGTCGACGCTCATGCTGCCAATAATTAATGCGCCTTCCTTAAGATTCTGGGTGCAGGCAGCACAGCAACTTTTCAAAGCTGCGCGCAACCTTAAATACCCCTTAAGTGTAAAAAACGCACCTAAAAATCTGTCCTGGACGGCCAAAAGAACAGACACTACTTTCTCTGCCCGGCCCATTAGAAGCCGTTCAGACCCCCCACAACATAAACTAAAACCATAAACTCTATCACGCAAGCCTTTATATGTCAATAAAATGAGGAAAAATCTTCGCAAAAATACAAAAATTGTTACCATTTTTTAGAATACTATTTGCTCCGCGAGCTGCTCGGGCACCTTCTCATAGCTCAACGGCTCCATAGTATACGTTCCCC
>CAYNTC010000102.1:5220-8066 GCA_964399795.1 uncultured Pirellulales bacterium
GCGAGCTGCTCGGGCACCTTCTCATAGCTCAACGGCTCCATAGTATACGTTCCCCGACCTGCGGTTAGGCTCCTTATCTCGCTGGAGTACCCAGACATCTCCACCAGCGGAACTTTAGCATCGATAACACGCATACTGCCATGAACGCGACATTTAGTGATCAAGCCCCTTTTTGCCAACAGATTAGCCTGAATAGCTCCAAACGCTGCCTCTGGTACCACCACTTGCAGGCGCATAACAGGCTCCAGTAAGACGGGCTCTGCCGCTTTTAACGCCTTTCCCACAGCAATTGCCGCGGCCTGCTCAAATGCCAAATCCGAAGAGTCAACCGAATGGAATGAGCCGCCGATTAGCATAACCTTTGCACCGATAACAGGATAGCCCGCCAACACACCACTGGCCAAAGCCTCTCGCGATCCCCTTTCCACCGCGGGAATATACTCCTTCGGCACATCGCCATAACCCACTGTCGAATCAAATTCCACTTCGGAACTCCGATGACCATCATCTGTAAGCAGCGGCGTTAACGTTAGAACTACGTGGCCATATTGGCCATGACCACCCGTTTGGTGCACGAATTTGCCCTCCGCCTTCGCAATGGCCTCGATGGCCTCCTTGTAGGCTACCCTAGGTCTGCTTATCCTTACGTTAAGGCCCTTTTCTCTTGTAAGTTTGTGCTGAAGTATCTCCAGGTGCAGCTCACCCATACCGCTGATAATGGTCTGTCCTGTTTCTTTATCGGTCTTACTTTCGAATGTAGGGTCCTCACGCCTCAATGCCATCAAGGCTTCGGCCAACTTCGCTTTCTCTGCCGCAGTTCTCGGCTCGATCGACATGTTCATTACTGTCCGTGGAAATATAATTGAGGGCAAACGTACGGGCTTTTTAGGGTCGCAAATCGTGTCGCCTGTGAGAGTATGCTTCAGACCCACAACCGCGACGATATTACCAGCAGCAGCCACGTCCAGAATCCTGCGTTCATTTGCATGCATCTCAAAGATTCTCGTGATGTTCTCCCGTCTGTCACGATTTGGATTCAGTACTCGAGTGCCCCGCCTCAGTGTACCCTGATAGATCCTCAGAAAACACAGATCGCCATGGACATCGCTGGTAATCTTGAATGCGAGAGCCACCAGAGACCCGCTTGGATCGCACTTGATAGGTATTTCTTTGTTAGCCTTGTCGCCGGGCTTGTGGCCGACCATAACAGGTTTGTCCAATGGAGAAGGTAGGTAAGCTACAATACCATCAAGCAACCTTTGTACTCCGACATACCTCAAGGCCGAGCCAACAAACACTGGATGAATTTTACAGGCCAAGGTACCACTGCGGACAGCCCTGGCAATTATTTCTTCGTCGACAGGTTTATCGTGTACGAAATGGTCCATTAGCTCTTCATCATACTCGGCAGCAAGCTCTATCATGTGATTCCTTTGCTGCTTTGCTACCTGTTGCAGGTGGGCTGGAATTTCGGTTTCCTCGAATACTGCGCCCATACGCTCGGCCTTGTAGAAAACGGCCCGCATCTTAAGAATATCTATCACACCCGCAAAAGAATCTTCGGCTCCGATAGGAATCTGTAAAATAATCGGGTTCGCAAGAAGTTTGTCCCGAATGCTCTCGACGCTCATCTCGAAATCGGCGCCGGTCTTGTCCATCTTGTTGATGAAGCAGAGGCAAGGTAAGCTATATTTTTGTCCCTGCCGCCAGACGGTCTCACTCTGGGCCTGCACACCTTCGCTCCCGTCAAACACTGCCACAGCACCATCAAGAACCCGCAACGATCGTTCAACTTCCGCAGTGAAGTCGATGTGTCCAGGTGTGTCGATAAGGTTGATCTCAAAATCCTTCCACGGGCATTTGGTCGCGGCTGAGGTGATAGTAATACCTCTTTTCTGTTCCTCCTCCATATAGTCCATAACAGCGGTGCCTTCGTGAACCTCGCCCATTTTATAGGTTTTGCCCGCGTAGTAGAGTATCCGCTCGGTCACTGTTGTCTTGCCAGCATCAATGTGAGCCATAATCCCGATATTACGCAATTTCTCAAAAACACTCACTTTATACCTTGTATATTAAATCCGAAATTCGAATATCGAAGCACGAAACAAATCCTAATTACCAAAACTCAAATGACCAAAACAACTAAGACTGTAACAATCGAGAGGATTTCGTGCTTCGTATTTCGGGTCAATAAACCAGCTTTTCGCCATTAAGTAGCGCTGTAGTACTACAGCGCAACCTATAAAAAAATTGCCACGGTCATATTTGTGACTCGTGGCTTGTGCCTCGTGACTCGTGCGGTGAAACACGGGTCACGAGCAAAAGTTATTACCACGCAAAATGTGCAAAGGCTTTATTCGCCTCTGCCATTCTATGAACATTCTCACGTATTGTCATTGCACCACCATGTTTATTATGAGCGTCCATCAATTCAGAGGCCAACCGCTCACACATAGGCTTTCCCTTCTTGGTTCGTGCAGACTGTAATATCCAACGAAAAGCCAGAGATTGCTGGCGTTTAGGTCCGACCTGCATCGGAACCTGATAACTGGCTCCGCCAATGCGTTTGCTGCGGACTTCCAACAACGGCTTGACATTATTGACCGCCTCCTCGAATACATCGATGGGTGAAACATCATTGACCTTGGCAGATATCAAGTTCATCGCGTCATAAAAAATCCGCTGCGCGACACTCTTTTTGCCCTGCCACATCATACAATTGATAAACTTTGAAACCAGCTTGCTATCGTATCTGGGATCAGGTTTCAACTCATCAGCCGAAGCAGTTCGCTTCTTCGCCATAATAACCTCATTTTAAGGCTAAGCCTTTTAAGGCCAAGCCTTGA
>CAYNTC010000103.1:0-7991 GCA_964399795.1 uncultured Pirellulales bacterium
CACGTACGGAATCTTTACTGTCTTCGCTATAGACATCAATATTTGTCTGCTGACCAAGCACCTTTAATTGCTCAATAGCGGCTGGCCTTTGCAGGTCATCTGCAGCCAAAAGAGGTTTTCTTGCCTGAGACACAAGATATTTGCCGAGCTTCGCGGCAGTTGTTGTTTTACCGCAGCCTTGCAAGCCGGCCAGCATAATCACGGTAGGTCCGGGCGAGACAAAATATATTTTCGTATCAACCGGCCCCATCAGTTTCGTCAGTTCATCGTTAACGATCTTGACCATCACCTGGCCCGGATGCAGGCTCTTTATGACCTCCGCACCGATGGCTGCATTTTTAACTTCGTTGCAAAACTGCTTGGCCACATTATAGTTGACGTCCGCCTCCAGAAGGGCCTTTCGCACGTCTCGCATAGCATCTGAAACGTTAGCCTCCGTGATTCGTCCCCTGCCGGACAAAGACTTGAAAACCGAATTGAGTTTTTCTGTCAACGATTCAAACACAGCTTTTCTCTAAACTTTTTGGGCCCTCATTCCGCTGCTTTCAGCAAAATGAGAACCCTACTAACACTAAATGATTAGCTCTTTACAATGATATATTGTCGTCGTATTTCAGATTGTAAGACCGTATTGCAGGTTTTGCAAGCCCAAATGTGCCGCAGACTTGCTGACAAAAGCTGTAATGAGAAATGTTACGACGTGATTAGGTCCGGCTATGCAACTGAGCCTTGCTAAGAATCTACTATACGTTAATCCTTTCGAGGCTCAAAAAAAGAGAAATGTCAAACGCTCCAGTCTTTGGCACGCTTGATTAATCTATATTGCGTGATCATCCCGGCAGCCATTGGTATTAGTACCATCAACGGCAGAAACCATTTCTCCTCAAAAACGAGTTGTTGAAGTTGCTCAGCCGCCCCCATATGCTTGTAGGCTACCGCAAGAGCCCCTATAACAATCAAGACACTGCCGCCAAAGCTTGTAAACAGCATAACAGCAATTTTAAAAATGATGAATGAAACAAGAAAACCTGCGACTGCACCAACGATCCCGCCGGCCCAGATGTACTGTTGTGGCAGCCCGACCGACAACCACACTCCCCCCGTCAGTATTCCCCCAGCCGCCGCACCCAAGATGCTCACCCCCCATCTCATTAATGTTATCGAAAGAAACGCAAACAACGCTATAAATATCACAGAAAGCCAGATCACATTACCACCAATAAGAACCTTATTCACCCAGATTCCGGCAAGTAAACCGAGCAGCCCAAAACTTATCGCAACCAGTATCTTAAATACTCTCCAGCCATAAAAAAGGCAAACCACACCAAAAGATATGGAAAGTATCGCTACAGCCAGATCCAGTGACGTGACGCTATTCCAAAACATCTCCATTGGAGCAAATGCCTCTTCTGCCGCTTCTGCCGCCTCTGTTTCACCGTTGGTCGCTGTTGCCGTCTGTCCAAGAATTATTATAGGATTCATATCTTGCTCCCTGTTATGTCCTACTTTTACTCAGCAATTAACCATAAAATACTAAAACTATAGCCTCGGTTACGTAGTTCGCCAACTTTGTCGTTCATGTTCGGCTTTGACCTGTTCTGTTGCTTCCTGTTTCTTTCTTTTTATAATCTGTCTCTTCGCAAGCACAAATAGCACCAATTGTTCGACAGTGCCAAAGGCTACCATTGCAAGAAAAGCCAAGCCGTAGAATGAGCTCTTGGCGCTTATTCTGCTTATAGGTGCAGAGCCTTTATACAACAGAACAAGAACCATGCCGGCGAATATGAGCATTGTTCCCAGAATTGCACAGGATAAAGCTGAGCAAATACGCCGAAGCAATAATCCAATCATCAAAAAAGCTACAAAAATTGTCGCTATTATCGCCCACTTATGTAGGGGTATCAGATTGTACGACTGCTTTATCCTCTTACCGACATCTGTAGTATAGACCTTTATCATTTTTACACTCTCGCGGATATTCAATGTTTCCTCCTGCGCCGATGCCGTGTCCCAACTTGTCGGTATTGTACTTTCAATCTGTTTGATATAGGGTCCGACCAAAACGACAAAACCGATTGCAGCCGCTAGCGCAGCAATTAGTATAGCGAAAAAGACCCTTTGAAATATAATCGCTATAACTGCGCCAACCAGAACGGAACCGGCTGCCCAGACTAAATTCCGGCCAGCCACTAAAAATCCAAAGGCAACACCAATAATAGCACCCACGAGTCCCGCTAAGATTCTTCTAAAGCCCAGCCCACCAAGCCAGACAAACAATCCAATCACGACAGCTACTACGCCTGGCAAGATAAGCACCAAAGGACTGAACCTTATTGCCCCTTGCTCAAATTCCCTTAGAACTTCGAGCATAATTCGTAGTCCATAGTTCGTGGTTCATATCACGACTTACGAACGATATACAAACTAATACATTATTTATCGGCCTACCGACCCGATTTCCGTTAGATGATTCAGCTATTTTCGGATACACGGCTAAAAACCCACCTTAGGCCCAGCGAAGAAATCAAGAAGTCCTATAAATTGTTTGACTTTTAATAGTTATAATGTTATTGTTTGTTAAATAGGGCATATACAGCGGGCTTAACAACCAGCAGACTTTTCTGATTGACATTTCTGCAGCGGAATAAATGGTGCGATCCGGTTCCAGCGCAGCCCGAGCGTTAAGAGCTCAAACTGACCGAATTTTAATTGAAGACCAACGTAAATACCTGTTTGACAACAACATATTGCCCTTTGTCATTCCCGTGAAAACGGGAATCCAATTTGCTCAAAACTTTAATAGATTCCCGCCTGCGCGGGAATGACATAAAGAATCGGTCAGTCTGAGTTAAGAAGATATTACGAGTTTGAAGCGGTCCGCATGACAAAGCTTTGTTCAATGTTATCTGGTTAACGTGTGAAAAGGTGGTATTGATTAAAGGGTATATATTATGTGTAGAAGATTGATTTTTTCAGTTTGTCTTATTTTGTTGGCAGGGTCAGGGCTTTATGGTTTATCTCAGCCGGATATGATCCTGTATGACGATGGCAATCCCTTGCGTATGGATATTAATCAAAATGCCCTGTTCGCTGTGAGGTTCACTCCTGATCGGCCTTTTAATCTGATGACTGTCTACCTTATGGTTCGCAACGATTATAACACCACCGACGGGTGCAAGCTTTGGGTTGCCCAAAATAGTGGAGGCCTACCTGCCTGGCCTGCAATTTACGTTGGCCAGGTACCGGCTCCTTTGCCAGATGAGCAGTGGGTCCAGTTTGATCTCGCTGGGCCAATGCACTTCGAGGATGATTTCTTCATCGTTGCCCAGCAAAAGGGTGGACCCTATCCAGGCAATTCATTCTGGATTGGAATCGACTATGGTACGACCACCGGCAGAACGGTCAAATCCTATAGTGATGGACAAGGCTGGTTGGACGAGCCGCTGGGTGACGCAACGATCCGGGCTGGGGGGATATACGAAAAACTGGAGCCGACCAATCCGTTCCCTGCTAATGGCGCAACTTTTGTGCCTACGGATACCGAGCTTTCATGGACGCCCTTGCCGGGCACAGTGTGGCAAGATGTCTACATTGGTACCGACCTTGACGCTATACAGACTGCTGATCAAAGTTCACCCGAGTATTTCGGGCGAATACCGGGCAACACCAGCACGTATGACCCGGGAGCATTTGAGCCTTGCACAGAGTACTACTGGCGCATAGATACTGTTCCTTGCCTGGGGTGTCCTGTGACACAAGGTCTGGTCTGGGATATGAAAACGATTTGCGAAAACATTGCACCGGCAGGCGATATTAATGGCGATTGTAGGGTTGATTTTACAGACCTGGCTATCGTAGCAGGTAGTTGGCTTCAAGAGGTACCGAAGCCATGCATAGAGGAAAAAGAAGGATGCGCACCAACAGCAGAGGAATTAACTCCACCACAGGCTCCTGAAGGTTATAAGTATGTAGGATATGACGTAGTGATTAATTATGTACTTACAGAGTCAACAATACCGCTGAATCGTCCTGATTCACCGGACGATATAACACACATTCGTAGCCGTACGGTTGTCGAGGATGGAGTGACGGTGTGTGACATCATTGTTGCGCATTTATTCGAGAAGAAAGAGGAGTGTGGCCCAACCGCGGAAGAATTAACTCCACCGCCAACACCAGAAGGCTATGAGTATGTAGGATATGACGTAATGGTTAATCATGTGCTTACAGAGTCGACAATACCGCTGGACTACCCTGAATCGCCGGAAGATATCAGCTTCATAAGTAGTCACACGGTTGTCGAGGATAGTGTATGCGTATGTGATGTGATTGTGCGGCATTTATTCAAAAAGAAATAGCAAGTGCGGATGAGAGGAGTCGAACCTCCACGCCCCGAAGGGCACAGGCACCTGAAGCCTGCGCGTCTGCCAGTTCCGCCACATCCGCATCTTATATGATTATCGGGATTTTTCTCGCAGCCGTCAAGAATTTTGCAATCGTCTTATTCCAAGCATTGACAGAATTTTTTTGACGTAACCGCTGTTTTTCTTTCTATTATAATCAGGTTCACAAAGCTGAGATGAAACTCGCATGGCTAAGAACGGGTCCGCTTTACTGGTTTCTGTGGGTGGCACCTTTCCCGCCACAAGCGGGAGAGGTGTTCAGTTCAATCTTGCTGCCCGAAAATTTAGCCGTTACCATAATGACATGATTTATGGAAAAGTGCATTACAAAAAGTGTCGTCGGTTCAATGCCGTAGGTCACGCCCATGAATTAACATTTAGCTGCTATAAGAATCAGCCTTTCCTTGCCAGTGAACGTATCTGCCAATGGCTGGTAGAGTCGGTAAATCAAGCCAGAAAAAAATATGGATTCTCACTGTGGGCCTATGTGTTTATGCCTGAACATGTTCATTTGCTAATTTGCCCTATGAATTCTGAATATTCTATTTCGAAGATTTTGCAGGCAATCAAGCAACCGGTAGCCCAGAGAGCTGTAGCGTATCTGAGAAGAAACAACCCTGCCGCTCTTGACAGATTAGCGACAGGCCAAATGCATCAAGTGTATCGCTTCTGGCAGGCCGGCGGAGGATATGATCGCAATATTTCAAAGACTGAGACTATAACCAATGCGGTCCGTTACATTCACCATAATCCGGTCCGTCGTGGCTTGACCGATACTCCAGAAAACTGGTACTACTGCAGTGCATCGGCCTGGCAAGGAAATAGCGGGCCGTTAGAGATTGATTTCCACAGTTACCCAGTGTCCTGAAGGCAGAGCACCTCTCTGGCTTTCAGCCAGAAAGGTGCCACCCGCTCACGAAATAATGCTCTATTGAAAACCCTATGGATGTCATTTCGAGCGAGCCAAAAGGCGAGTCGAGAAATCTTTTTTAAGAGATTTCTCCACATCAGTGAGCAGCCATCGCCATCCTTTAGGGATGACGATGCCACCCATCTCATGTGTTGCGTGTCCTTACGCTTCAAGTTTTATCATCTATAGAGTGGCACCTTTCCCGCCACGAGCGCTATAGGTGCTGGGTCCAGAAATCTCCTTGACAGCAACACAGCCATTACGTAAAAATCGGGTTCAAAAAGATGAGATAAAACCCGCATGATTTTTTCTCCCGACAATAAAACTCAGAAGCTTGGAATGGGGTCATCAGTTAACGAGGTTGAATGTGTATTTAATATACATTGATGACTCATATGATAAACCCACTTACTGCTTTTCTGCACTCGCGATTCGTGCAGATTACTGGTTGGATACTTTCAAGGAAATAAAACATTGGCGCAGGGATCTACGGGATAGCGACGGAATATTCATAACCAAGGAGTTCCATGCTTGGAGGTTCATATCGGGTAGAGGCCGTTTAGCCACATCAATAATCGGTAAATGGAGACGTGCACAGATTTTCCGGGAAGCACTTCTGTTTCTGTCACAATTGAGTAGTGTCAGACTGTTTAATGTGTGCCTAGATCAACAATACTGGGCCTTTGAGCGTCTGCTCAACAGGATAAATCGCACAATGAGAGCTTGGAGAAGCCACGCAATCTTGGTCTGCGATGAAGGCAAAGAGGATATTTACACAAAACTTACAAGGAAAATGAGTGTTCACAATCCGATTCCAAGTCAGTTCGGAATCTGGATTGATACTGGCAGATTTACAAAAAACATACCAATCGACAGGATAATTGAGGATCCGTTCTTCAAGTCGTCGGAGAAGTCTTATTTTATTCAGATGGCCGATTTTTGTGCGTACGCACTGCTAAGGAAGGAAAAGCCCATTGAAGCGAGAAAAAAATACGGCATTCACACAGCATTCAGCTTGTTGCATCCCATTTGTGTGAAGGTGGCAAATCCAGCAGACCCATACGGAATTATTCGCTAAAAAACTAAGAGCTGCCGAGGCAGCTCTAAGCAGAACCTACCCCTGCCGCTTAAGACAGGCTCAGTTCTACATAAAAAATCCTACGACCCATGACGTGATAAGTCAAGAAGATTTTGACCTAAATAGAAAATTTTTCAAGTTCACGAGGAGTAGCAGCAACAAATATTTTCTATGCCGCAGTGGATTAAAACTGAGGTTTTAGTGCATCCGCTGAGTTACTTTCACAATCTTGGGATGCGATTTCTATTCCTTCTTCATATAAAGTGTCTGTGTTGGGAAGGCGAACTCGATTTTCTCGGCTTCGAAGCGCTTCATCATCTCTAAATTTACCCGCTCGTTCACTTCGTGCCAAAGCCAGTAATCGACGGGCTTTACCCAGTAGCTCATATAGATATTGAGCGACCAGTCGTTAAAGTCACTAAAGTACACCTTCGGTGGCTTTCCAGGATCGGTATTTACTTCCGGCACATTAGCAAGAATCTCTTTGATAATCTCAACCGCTCTTTTAGCCTTGGCGTGCCCGGAGCCATACGTAATCGTGATATTGCTCGTCCGGCGAATAAAAGGGCGCCGGCCAACATTTTCTACAATCGAATTAGTAATCATGCTATTAGGCACCGTCACAAGATGCCCTTCCAGCGTTCGTATTCGGGTGCTTCTGAAACCAACTTCCTCAACTGGACCATAGTGCCCTTCAATCTTGACAAGGTCGCCCATCTGAAATGGTCTATCTGCGAAGATGGTTACGGAGCCGAAGAAATTGGCAATTGTATCTTTCGCAGCCAAAGCGATTGCAACACCACCAATGCCGGCACTTAGTAGAAGCGACTTTACCCTGCCTGCTCCTAAAATATGCTCACTTATAAGAAGAACTGCGATGATAGCTATTGTAACTCGCAGTGCTTTGCGCACTACAGGGACTAACATGTCATCGAGCTTGGTCTCCGTTTTACCAACGAGGCGATTCAGGTAATACTCCACTACATCGACAAGCCGATATAGTGCGTATGCAGCAGCAATAGCTCCTACCACACGCGTGATCGTTGTCCATCCATCGCCAATTGAAGTGCGTATCCCATTCTGGTCATCGAAGAACAAAGGCATTTTACATAGGAATAAGCCCGCAGCGAACATGACTACGTATATCGGTTTTGCCAGTGCCTTTAAGAGCAGTGCTATAATATTTTCGCCTTTCTTTTGTGACAATCTCGAAGCGTATGTACTGACAGCGAACTGTACGATTCGCCCAACTATCATTGCCATTAACACAACTACTAAGACAAGCGCAAAACGCCAAACCTGATTTCCTCTGACTATCTCGTAGTTTACAGTTTTTGACCACACATCGCTCAACGCGACTATATTCACAACATCAGCCTGCATATACAACTCCACTCAAATAGGCAAATATGTTTACTTCAGTATTCGCTCACCCAAGCATGAACGAACAATAACTTTGACGTTGCTAGGCACAAACAACGCACAATCAATTTTACCAGCCATCTTATCATAGAACCAGTTTTTTTGAAGTTTCGCTTTACGCACGGGTGCATGTCATGATTGTAGGTGGATTTTTCATGCGGCAAGAGGCTTGTCTTGC
>CAYNTC010000104.1:0-7929 GCA_964399795.1 uncultured Pirellulales bacterium
CACGCCCTATGTAGAATCCATTATCTTTTGTCCGTAGCCGGTGAATATTCTGACGTTTTGTACAGCGTTTTGCCACCGTAGATAAGCTTCAGCCTTGGGACATTACAGGCTTCCAGTGTCTGAGTTCAACTTAGGCAAGGCAGGGAAGATTATTTGTTTATACTAGTCTTTGCAAATTTCTCTAATATAACGGAACTCGGATGATCTGCCAGCGAAACTAATTTATTAACTAGGGCTACCGGTATTAACGAAGAATCGTACATATCGCACTTAAGTTTCTCAATGTTGTGCAGGATAATATCAATGTTTTTAAAATCCTGTTTTGTAGGTGATAAGACGACCTTTTCATTGTTCACGGGTATCGTTACAACATAGATTCTTTCATCTTTTGATTTGTAGATTAATTTCCCTCCGTAATAAGAGGTCCTGGCATAGGGCTTATCAGGATCAGCTTTACCCGGGATAATATATTTATAGATATACTCATTATCTAAGAGCAGAATTTCTCCCGGCCTGAGTCTTCCAGATATCTCATCAGCGTGCTCAACGAAGACTCCACTTTTTTCAAGGCCAGCGAGAAAGAGGTCCTTATTCTCCAGTAAGTAATTGGCTAGTTTCCTCATTGGCCTTTGCATATTTGCTGTTTGCCCAAAAAATGCTAAGGGCCCGTCCTTGATAAAAAGGATTTCGCTAAGCAAAGAAGGCTTAGTTTTTAAAATGAGCCTTATGAGATGAATCAAGATTATCTGTTCAACGAGTGTTGTTAAATAGCCAAGTACCCCTCCTGCTCCAATCTCATCATCAATTGCTTCATGAAGCCTAAAAACATCTGTCAAATATATTTTCTCGCCGCAGTGGTCACACTCAAAGCTGTAGTCCTTCTGTATTTTACTTTTGTCAAGTATCGCACTGTGATGTTCGACATCAGGGTTGGGACAAGTGGCTAGGTTCCATTTAGGGAGCGCACTGTCATATTCCTCAAATACAACCCACTTCAAAGTTTCAATCAATGGCTCCTCTTTGGGCGCATCCATGAAAAAATCGTACAACGCTTTCCGCACTGAGTAAGTTAATGACCGTTGTCCGTTGAGGGTGATATTTTTGGTTGGAACAGTGAGCTTCAGTCTTTGAATGTTTTTTAGTTTTGCGATGTCTTCTGGGTCGATAAACGCTTGTTTTGAAATCTCAATGAGGTCTGATACGTGAAAAACTAAAGCTCCAAATTGAAAGAACGCGAGAGTAGAGGACGGGAACTCTTTTCTTACGTGAACCTCTGAATAACCACCGTCTATGGCTATGATATGGTTTATGGGGTCTCTCTCTATCTCGTCAATTTTTAGGATATGATGGTTTTGCAATTCAATTTCGGTAGCCTGTTTCGGCAGGTTACAGTTGCCAATGAAATTAACCACTGCAGGATCATTTATGATATAGCTGTGAGACGATTTGCTAGCAGTTTCATATGGCCTTCGCCCGCTTCTGCTTACATATCCCATTGTCCTAAAGGTTCTCCCGCTCCGCAATAAATCTGTCTATCTGGACAGGTACGACGAACGGATTAGAATATGTTTTCATCCTGACAAATCCTTTATCTGTGTTGGCACTAAATCGAATCAGACTTTCGGCAAAGTCAGAGAAATCATAGTATTTTTTTATCTCTCTTATCTCATCGTCATTATTTAGATGTGCGATGAACCAGTTTTGTGTATTCTTCAGAATATTAGAACTAATTGAGCTTACCTCCTGTGTTGCGTAGATGAGCCCAAGATTTAGCTTAGCTCCCTCTTTTGCTATTCTATTGTATATTTGACTTAGGTCTTTATCTTCCCTTCGCGGGAATAGGTTATGAGCTTCCTCAAAGTAGAACTGTATATAGTTATTTGGAATGTTGCTAATAAACCTTTTCATTGCATCCTGAAATATCTCTTGGCAAATCCGTTCCGAATATAGGCTCTGTATCTCTGGGTCACCCTGAGATAGGTCAATAATTACTATTTTACCTTCTCTTAATGAACCTTTGATTTCTTCTTGGAAAGGATTCTCGGTCGTTTGTGTGTGAAGATTCATAACCCCGCGAAGTTTGTAATATCCACTAACAGTCGCACTTCCTCCAGGTTTAGTTTTTCTAGATAGAAATACCAAGATTGCTTTGAGATCTTCGTCAGCCCATTCACGTCCTTCCGGATGGTTCTTCTTATAATTTCTGAGATAATCAAAGGAATCATAATTTTCCCATACCGTTGCAAACCAATTAGCGGCTTTTTCCAAGTTCATCCCTGATGCGGGGTCTCCAGAGACGAGTTCCTTCAGTTCACTATTCCCTTTAAACTTAACCGTAAAACCGGTGGGTGCCTTGAAACCAGCTTTATGGAGACAGCATAGATAAGCAGCAATTTTTCTTTCATACCTGGTTTTGTCGGAATAGTCTTGTTCATCGTCTAGTGGATTTAAGTCTATCGCTAAGAAACTCCGAACATAGTCTGCATTGTCAAATTGGAGATAAGACTTAATTAATTCAAATCCCGCCAAGATGTCTGTGTAGAAATTAGTTTTCATCACACGAAAACCTTCTTTTTCTAATACGCTGTACCTGATTACATCATCCTTGAATAGTTCAAAGATGGCGGTTCCTTCATCTTGCAGATTGGCGTTTGCATATTCTCCATTGATATCGAAGATAATTTGTCCTACCGGGTATTTCGGTGCACCTTCCTCAGTGAATGGATCAAGATTATTTTCAATATCGGTTATAGGTTCGGTTAATTGTTGCTTGGATTTATTGCTTATCTCTACCGTAGCCTGGATCACCTTTTTGGCTGTGTTCGACTTGCCAGTTCTCGTCATTCCAAATAAAGCTGTTCTCTTCCCGAGGAAATCTTGCGAACTGACATAAACTGGGACATCATCGTCACTTTCTTGGAATCTTTGGCTGGAGCTATATCTTACCTCGCCGATTCTTACATCATTAGCACTACCTGGGATGTAGTCCCCAGCTTTCAAATTTGATATCACTTCGAGAACTTTGCCTGTCGGTTTATAGATGCTGTAGTTATGGGCACTGTAAAAATTTTCTACATCGGCCCCGAAAATAACCTTATCCTCGTGATCCTTATAGAAAGTACCCAGAATACGGCATTCTAATCCAGAGAAGCTGAACTCATACCGTGTAAAATCATCAAGTTGACTCCCGCTACCAGAAGTTTTGATATTATCCTTGTAGTATTCTATCATTGAACTAATTACGTCGTTGTCAGTAGGCAATTTTGCGGGTCGTAAAGCTCTTAATAACAAGGCTTCAACAACATTCTCCTCGTTTTCATAAAAAGCAAGGAGAAAACTCCCTTGAGGAATACCTCCAACCTTCATTTTCCAAGCATCTGCTACCAAGAGATATGCTTTGTCGTAATCTAAATAGAATGGTCTGCCAACAAAATTGTCTTTATTTTTTGCTTCTTTAAAAATATCAATTGATGCTAGTTTGTGGATAGTCGCAGCTATGTCCATGTTCCATCATCCTCCTTAGCATTATTCACAGCAAGAAGAGTCCTTATAGAAGGGCCCTCAAACCTAATCAGTGATTGCTCCCCATATTCTCTGCTTGTATCGATGGAAACCCATCCTCGGGATAATTTCTCTGCACAAAAACCAGTAGTATTAGTACCGGCGAACGGGTCTAGCACGAGGTCACCTAGATCTGTTAAGAATTCTATGAAGAAGCAGGCAATTTCCAGAGGCATTCTAGCCGGATGTGGCTGGATATTCCTTTCGCGGCAAGCCCTCAAGTAAAAGTCGTTGGATTGAGTATTTGCAATACTGAACACATTCTTTGGTAATCTTATATCTCTTTTTTCGTCAATCGGTTCCAGTTCGATTAAGTTATGTGTAATGCTACCTCCATTATCCTTTAGAAAACCTTTTGCTCCAATAACATGTTGCGATGGTCTCCGCCCAGCGTTGTATTTCTGCTTTTCCAAGAGTGAATCCATGCTTTTACTGTAGGGCCTTAGTACGCGCTTGTTATTTGCCTTTGGGTAATCCTTCTTCGCCATCCACCATATATGTGTAAAACTATCGATAGCACGGATTCTGTTAATGGTTACCCATTGTGCTGGTGTAGGAAGACGAGCTGGGTTATAGCAAATGAATTGCTGGCATAAGCGGAGCCCAGCTCTTGGGTGCTTTACAAATTCGAGCAGAGATTCCAAGTGCAACAGGGATTGCACAGGTCTTTTCGGCTCCCATGCATTCCCCAACTCAATGACTATTGAACCATCCTCTGTTAGTAATTCGGAGAATACTCCAGCTAGGCTTACAAACCACTTTTTATATTCTTCCCCTTCCAAGTTGCCATATTTCTTCTTGCTGTTCAAGGGGAAAGGTGGCGATGTTAGAATTAGCTGAACTTTGCCCCTCAGGTCTTTATATAAATCATTAGAAAGCAGAGCTTTCGCGTCCCCGATGAGGTATTTCCCTAAATTGGTGCTATATAATATATCTTTCATTGCTTATTTTGCCCCTCCCTTTCACGATGGCTATTTCATCACCATCAATGCTTCGCAGCACTGCGTCCTTCCTGCCTCCCCTCTCAAATCTAGTAACTAGGCCCATGAGGTCAGCTATGCAACCACGTACATCAATAGGCTATCCCCAGCAAGCGTAATTGTCAAGGAATAGTTATGGCAACTCTTTGGGCTTGCCCAGTACAATAATATTCCTATGCCTTCTACCTGGAGTTAGAGGCGGAGTGTGGTTATGCTATGCTGCCCAACATACTAGGTTGTTAGAAACGAGACCCATTGCACGATATAGCGGATTGTTTAGTAGGGCAAGTTACCATATCCAGCTTCATAGTCATTATCGTGGGTGCTATAATCTCGATGAAAATAGCGGATCAGCCGACTCTAGAGTCCGTCTGTACCGCTGTTATGTGAAATTGCCGCTTGATTTGAGAGAATAAAGATGGATTCTATAATCGCCGAATACAAGACACTACTTCTCACTTTGGCGGCGAATGTTCAGAGCGCAAGTCCTATCACTTCCACTTCTCCAGCAGTATTTTGAGATAGTGCATGACTGGTCCACGTCTCAAGTACTGATGTGCAAACTGATTTCGATAACTTCGAAGGCAACCATAACAACTGTCATTCTCACCACAACCACAACCCCCATTGACTCTCTCAAGCGCAGCTTCTAAACAGCTGCGGAGTATCTTTTTTTCTTCAAGGCGAGCGACAAGTCCAGCCCCTCCTGGCACATTATCGTAGAGGATAATAGGAGGAATGACACTATCACCGCTATAGGCTACTGTTGTGCTCAAGTCGGTGGAGGGAACTTCCAGAACCTCAGCAGATCCCTCGACCAGAGCGTAGGCGAGAGAGTATGCGAACCATACACCATCAATATTATCTTGGGGCAACTCAAGAAGGAACTGAACGCGAAGCACATCGGTCACAAACTCGTGTCCTAAAGAAACCTGCTCAAGAGTTCCAGAACAGTTTTCCCCATAGGGGGTTTTGTGTTGATTTTTAGGCTCACGAAAGCCAGCCCCACACTGAAGACAAACATAGAACCCTCCACCTCTCCGGCCTTCACACAGAACGACCATCTGACCCGGAGAGGCTTTCGTTACCTTAATGACTTCGAAATCAAATTCAGCAGCCTGGGGCACTGTCAAACCTACAAAATATGGGCGAGTAGTGAAAACACGAGGAGTTCGCCCCTTAGGATCCGTTGGCTTGTTACGATCCGTCACAAAACCAAATTTTGGTATTATGAACTTGTGATTGTTCAATCCTATGCAACATGTTTCTGACGGATTTTGCTTCATGTCCTCCTCTCTTATGAATTTCTGGTGCTTAAGGCAGTAATGCCAAACTTCCCACTCCTTTTCCACCACCCTTTTTAGACCATAAGAGGTCCACTCTTTCTTGTTGGCGACGAGTTTACTGGTGGGAGCAAATTCTGCTATGGCAATAGAAAGGTCCCTTTGAAGAAGGACTTCAAGAGATTCAGAGGTTTGCTGTGTTCTGTGGGTATCTAACTCCACCACATCCACCGGGAAGCCATATTTTGGGATTATCGCTTTTCGCGATAGAAAGGACAGCGTATCTTCACTGGCAATAGTTTGCGCCCTTCGCTTTGCCCACTGAGCGGTGGAGTAATCTTCTCTATCAGAAGAATCTCGTTGAACTTTTTTTACAGCCCGAAAATCACTTGAGACCTCTACTTCAGCGAGCGCAAAACGACTTCCCTCTCCCACTACGCGTTGCATCCACCCACCATTATTTAGTCCTACCTTACTTATCATCGCTGATGGCACAATGCCCCTCAAGGACTGTTCTAGTTCAGTCTTGCGTCGTTGCAAAAAGTCAAAAAAATCAGTAATTCCGTAAGGATGTTCTAAGTTTACAAATAATCCCTCCACGCTCTGAAATCGATCTTGGAAATCTCTGAAAAAGTATGACAGCGTCGTAGCAACAATATGGCGAGTAATAATTTTTTCATTTCGTAAGCTGATGACTGGTGGCCGAACGATTCCTTTGAGTATCCGTTCATCGGGTTTAGCGTAGTGATATAGGTCGTGGGGGTTACGACGACAGAAGGTAATCGCAAATCCTGGAAAACCGCTTTGACGCCCCGCTCGCCCTACACGCTGAGCATAGTTGAACGCCTCTGGTGGAACATTGCGCAAAAATATAATATCTAAGCCACCAAGATCCACGCCTAACTCAAAAGTCGTGGACGAACTGAGAACGTGTATCTTTCCTGCTTTAAAATCCCTTTGAAACTCTCTTGCCTTCTCTTTATCAATCTGTGCGGTGTGTTCTTCCACCCTTAACACACCCGGCAGGTTGTCTTCGTAAAGCAAGCGATAATGGTTCGCTTTTAACCCCTTTACTCCAATCTCCTGAACACTCCCAGGACATCTATGGCGCATGCAAACGCCACCAACATAAACAGACTGGACTCGAGCACATGTATCACACTGGTAAAGAACATCATCATTTGATATAGAGAAAGCCCTCCACCAATCGGGATTCAGTCTGCGGGCATCGTTGACGGAGAGTAAAAATCGATCTTGCGACTGTCTCGATTCATCACATTGCCTGAAGGCTTCCCAAACATATCCTAAAGCCTCTGTAGCTTTCTCAATCGCCCTTTGCTCCGTCAACCCTTTTTTCGTCAAAAGTTTCGTAAGGAACTGGGCCCGTTTTCCTGTTTTGCCGCTCCATTTTCGTTCCCCCCACTTCAGTTTGCCTTTTTCGATCGAACGGACGCGCATCTGTGAGGGTTGAATGCCAAGGTCACTCCAAGTTAACGAAACATCGCCTGCCATCCGTAACTCTACGGCTCTATCCGTTCTCATAAAGTCCAGGAGAATAAAAATCAAGTCTTGCGCCTCCCGTTCGTTCAAGGACCAAGGTGGAGAAAAGAAAATCTCTGGGATCTTGAGTTTCTCCGGCCACTTAATATACCATCGCAGGAGCCCAACACCCTCAAGAGAAATTCTTGGTTCGTCTGTGAGAAACTCACGGTAAAGCCTTATCCAGGCTTTATGACGTAGTTCCAAATCGCCCATTGCGGGCGGGAAGACGTTGTTTTCACGATAAACATCTCGCAAACCAGTTGCCAGTTCACGTAGAGAAAATCCCTCCTGTGTGCGCAGGCTCAATGTCTTGGCAGCTTTTAGAATCAAGCTGCGATTGAGAATGTCCTTATACGAGTTTTCAAGATACCAGGCAAAGAAAGCAGCTTCCTGACGCCCATCGGCAAAAGCAAGCACCTTCCTTCTTTCTTGTGGGAGCTCCTGGTAGAGCGCAGTAGCAATCACAGCATGAGGCCCATCGGTGCCATGAACCACCTCCCGCACAGGATCAGGGGCCCGGTATCCACAGGCACTACATTTTGGAACCTGGTCTTCTCTCTCTT
>CAYNTC010000105.1:0-7912 GCA_964399795.1 uncultured Pirellulales bacterium
AGAGTATCCCTTGCAATAGCAGCTATTCTGTTCCTGTCTTCGGGTGCCTTCGCGGTTTACGGTGACATTCTGGCCGGGAGCATTGACCAGTACCAAGAGTTTATTGTTGGTGATTGCACCAATTCCGGTATCAGCACCTCCTTAAACCTGGTCCACGGAGATGTTTTCGGTAGCTCTTTACAACATGTGTGGGTTGAAAATACGCACGTTGCGGGAACACCTTGTGGCCCCGGGCCTTGTGGGTCCCGTCGCGATCGGCACCAATGTGGATCAACAGGGTGTGCACCAGCGGCTGACCAGAGCCAAATAGCTGATATATGTCAAGAAGCAGAAGCTCAAGGGTGCTGCGGTGTTATCAGCGTGAACGAGTTCCTCGACGCCTCCGGTACTCAAAGCCAGTTTATCGGTAGCGGCACCGGAATGAAGGACCAGTTTCAAACCGTTGGCCTGACAGCAGATCAAATCTTGTTCAGGAGTGACGGTGCAGGACAAGGAGAAGCTATGCATCATGTCTGGCTGAATGAGGAACAAAATGGTACCAATTCGGCTGGGTCCGTGCACGAGACTTCGACAGTCGACGCATGCCAGGAGTCTTCCGTTAGGGGCGCTGCTAATTCAACTGCTACGCTTGTGAACAGTTTGACAGTTGATACTTTGCAGTGGCAAACAACTTACTAAAAAAGAACGGAACGTGGTGATTGATGTTATGGGGAGCCCTCAAGTAGCATCTTGGTTCACCAGAGGGTAGACGCCTTCAGGGCTCCCTTTCAGCCTAATTTGTGTTTTTGCCAGTTTGGTGCGGGTTAAACAAATGGTCAAGTATCTAATGATGTAGGGACAATTGTATTAGCTTTTCTTGGCTACTTTAGATGAAACCAGTTGGCAACTGAATCAAGACAAATTTAAAAAGTGGTGAAAAAAGGAGTTGTGTAAAATGGAGAGAGTGTTTGTAGTTTCTACAACGCTTATCCTTCTGCTGTCATCCGGGATATTTGCCATCGATCAAATCCAAGGTTTTGATATTTACTCGAGTAATGTCGGCACGGTAACAGGAACAGGAACTTCTGCAGCGACGAGCGTGAATTTCATTCCGGTAACCAATGCCCAAGAAGCTATCGATGGTTCTGGTCAGATAAAAGTTATGCAGACAGGAATCGGTGCGGTAATTCAAGGAGGTAGCGCCGTAGGCACCTACGGTCTCTATGGTTATGAGCAAGGCGCAAATTTTGTAGGTGACCAATGGCAGACATTTTCTGACTTGTTAAGTTTAGGATTGAATAGTCAGAGCATCAGCGCGGACATCGGACAAAATGTATTAAGAATAGGCTCATTGGGTTCCGCAATGGCACTACAAAACCTTGTAGGTGGGCAGAGCCAGTTAATTTTTACTCCCTATGGTATCAATGTTGACATTCGGTGTCTTGGTATCGGTCTGGTTGATGGTATTGGTGGCCGTAGTAGCAGTTTGATTAGCAGAGGGCTTAGTATCCAGCGTAGCAATTTAAGGTAGCTAGTAAACAATCTGCAACAGGACTGACTATAAAATCCCATAGACTAAAGTTAGAGGAGCCCTAAAGTTGCACTTCTTGCCTTTAAGGAAGTGCGAAATATGGTGCTTTTTGAGTTGCAGTTTTGCGTTGTCATTGTGCACCTGATGCGGAATTCGGATGCTCAAAATTAGGATCGTCTGGCCCGCAAGTATGACAATATTCGTTGAGCTGTCCCGTAGCACTAACTTTAGGGCTCCATATTTTGTCGCCTTTGGTCTCGAAAAAGCCTGGTCGTGATAAATATCTGGCGAAGAATTGTTGCATTTTGCTGTAAGGGGAATTAAATCCTTTGACGGGGACTGTTCTTAAATCGAAAAATCGATATATTGTTGATGTTGATAGAATTGCTTTTGAGGGTCAGAGATAGGTGATAGGTGTGCGAGTTCTTCTTCTGTTGGCTGTGGCGTTTTTTTTTCGTGATTTTAGCAAAGTGTTCGGTTTTAGATGAGGTCCTATAAGGTTATAAGTCCGTCCTGTTGTATTAAACTACTTATAACCGTTCGCGGTCTTATATGGTGAAGTTGGACAATTTTACGTCATTGCGAGCGCGGCAATCTCTCTGTTGTGAAGATATGAGATTGCTTCGGCCTAAAGGCCTCGCAATGACATAAAAAAGATGGTTTGCACCCGTGAATAGTTACGACTCCATTTATAGGGGAATGTTTGAATGGAGGCAAAACGCCTTTTTGGCAGGGATGCCTGCGCATCGGCACGGCGGATAGTTTTAGTTTATGTTTTTATAGCGGCATCGCATACATCCGCTTCTGCTGCCCCGGTCTATGTTTATGGCGGTGAATTCAACCTCCGTATACCTGAAGCGCAGAATGACACCAGGGGCTGGATGACTGATGCGGTCATAGAAGTGCCCGACCATTTTATCATTAGCGACCTTGATGTCAGTATTACAGTGCGGCACACTAAAATTTTCGACCTGCAGATTTTCCTGGAAAGCCCGTCTTCGGTAATGTTATGTTTGAACAGGTATGATCCTTCGACCGAGTATTTTGAGGGTGAGGACTACATAGCAACAATATTTGACGATGAAGCCACAACTCCGATAGAGGACAGCAGCACACCTTTCACCGGTAGGTATAAGCCGAGGGCGCCTGGTTCTCTAACTATTTTTGATTGCCAGGATGCGCAGGGCAAATGGCGATTGAAAATTTATGATGCTTATTATGCTGATAGTGGCTATCTGAGTAATTTTGAGCTTATGATAACTGTTCCGGAACCTGGGACAGTACTGTTCTTATCACTTGGCGCAGGTGTAGTGTGGTTGTGTACGCGTTGGCGTTTTAATTAACTTGAGTTTATAGCTGCGTCCTTTGAGGCAGTTTTTTCTTGCTCGGACTTTTTGAACAGTGACAGTTTTTCGCGCAGGTTATTGTCTGTTAGGGCAAGGATTTGTACAGCAAGAATGGCTGCATTTTTAGCGCCGGCACTGCCGATACCCATTGTCGCTACGGGAACTCCGGGCGGCATCTGGATGGTGCTGAGCAGGGCATCAATTCCTTCCAAACCGGATGACGAAGCTAAGGGTATGCCGATGACCGGTAGTGTCGTCCGTGCCGCTAAGGCCCCGGCCAGATGAGCAGCCATGCCCGCACCGGCAATGATAACCTTTATCCCACTTTCGGCCGCAGTCTCAGCAAATTCGGTAGCTTCCTTGGGTGTACGATGCGCTGAGAGTATTCTTACCTCTGGTTCGATGCCAAAATACCGCAGTTGCTCAATGCAGCTCTGCATCACTTCCTTGTCACTATCTGAGCCCATCACGACGGCTACGGCGGATGTTTTTTCATGTGCCATTTGGTTTTCTTCTTGACAGGTTAATCGTAATGTGTCCTTTTTATATTATGTAATCATAGCGACTGCATGGAAAAACGCAAGTGGCTAGGTGCGAGTTATGCAGGTAAGAAAACCTGTTGTTGCAGATCAATTCTATCCCGGTCAGCGCGACGCCTGCGTGGAAGAGATTGACGCATGTCTTAAGGCACGTACACTTACCGAATCTTTACCCGATACTATAGTTGGGGCTATTGTCCCGCATGCTGGTTGGACATTTAGCGGCAGCGTGGCGGCGTTAGCTTTCTCAGCGATCAAGCAACGACATGAACAGGTTCATACCTTTGTTATCTTAGGAGCACATTACCTAGGCAGCTTGCCTTCGGTTTATGGTACCGGTAGATGGACTACTCCGATTGGCGAGGTTGATGTCGACGAAGAGCTGGCCAAGGCCGTGTTGGATAGTGGTCATGCAGTCAGCAATATCGAGGCGCACCTGTCAGAGCATAGTATCGAGGTACAAATACCGTTTATAAAGCACCTTTTTCCTGGCTCGAAAATTCTTCCGATTCTTATCCCGCCGAATGAACTGGCTATAACCCTCGGAGATGCTCTTGGTGACATTATAGTTAGCAGTGCGGACAGCAAGATTGTATGTATTGCTTCGACGGACCTGACGCATTATGGTCCGCGCTATGGTTTTACGCCGAGGGGGACAGGCGCGGATGCTCTTGAGTGGGCGAGTAAAGTGAACGATAAGAAATTTATTGATTTGGCTTTGAAACTCGACGCGCAAGGCTTGCTTGCAAGTGCTGCTGAGAATTATAATGCTTGCGGTCCAGGTGCAGCAGCAGCGACGGTTTCCGTGGCGAGGAAGCTGGGTAAGAAAAAAGGTTTGCTATTAGCATACACAAATAGTAATGAGGTAATGCGGCAAACGATGGGAATGATGAGCCGAGATAGCGTTGGCTATGTGGCCATAGTTTTTTAATTTGACTTTTTGATGTAGAGTTTGAAAAGATTGCAGAATTTTTATTTTGATCTGTGAATGTTAGCTTGGAAGATATCAAAGTTCTAAGTTGAAATAATGGGGATTTTTGGCAAGAATAAATCGGCAATTTGTCCTATATTTATCAAGATATTTTGACAGAATATTTTGACAATATTTACTTGACACGTATACGTCATTGCATTAGATAAACTTAAGTTTGTGGAGCTTGGAAGCATTTTTGTTTCCTTAGTCCCTCAGTTTTTTGAAGGAACTTTCGGAATCGAAAATGCTTTTGAAAATATATTGTATTATTTATTCGTGGGAGAATGAAATGGATAAAAGAACGAAGTTTACCTTGGATGAAAACGAGGTGCCAACACAGTGGTATAATATCTTGGCGGATATGCCTGAACCATTACCACCGGTTTTACACCCCGGTACGGGAAAACCCGTAACCCCCGACGACTTGGCACCCTTGTTTCCCATGGAATTAATAAAGCAAGAGGTAAGCACCGAGCGTTGGATTGATATCCCTGAGGAAGTCCAGGACATCTATCGTTTATGGAGGCCTACCACCCTATTTCGAGCGCACAGATTGGAGAAAGCTTTGGATACACCAGCTAAGATTTTCTACAAATATGAGGGGACAAGCCCGCCTGGAAGTCACAAGCCTAATACTGCTATTGCTCAAGCCTACTACAATAAGCGAGAGGGCATAAAGCGTATAACCACCGAGACCGGAGCCGGACAGTGGGGAAGTGCTCTATCCTTCGGGGGAGCTTGCTTCGGCCTCGAGATAAAAGTCTACATGGTCGCTATCAGCTATCATCAAAAACCCTATCGTCGCGTGATGATGCAGACCTGGGGTGCTAATTGTGTGCCCAGTCCCAGTTCTGATACCAAGGCAGGGCGAGATATGCTGGCGAAAGACCCCGATTGTCCCGGCAGCCTGGGTCTTGCCATCAGTGAAGCGGTGGAAGATGCTGTCTCCCGTGATGATACTCATTATTCGCTGGGCAGTGTGCTTAACCACGTCCTGCTGCATCAAACCGTTAATGGCCTGGAGGCAAAAAAGCTGGTGGAGAAGGCGGATGCTTACCCGGATATTATCGTCGGCTGTATTGGCGGTGGCTCAAACTTTGCCGGCCTGTTTTTACCGTTTGTCAAGGATAAAATTGATGGGACGAAGCCTGACCTGCGCATTATCAATGTGGAGCCGGCAAGCTGTCCCACCGTAACCAAGGGACCATATACTTATGATTTTGGTGATTCGGCTATGCTTACCCCTTTGATTAAGATGTATACCCTCGGGCACGGGTTTATTCCGCCACCCGTCCACGCGGGAGGACTCCGCTATCATGGGATGGCGCCCATCATCTGTCACCTGCATAGCTTGGGACTCGTTGAGGCCAGAGCTGAGCACCAGATTGCTACCTTTAAGGCAGGGGTAACCTTTGCTCGTACTGAGGGCATTATCAGCGCTCCGGAAACAAACCATTGTATTAAGGTGGCAATAGATGAAGCCCTTAAGTGCAAGGAATCTGGTGAAGCAAAAACAATACTCATAGCTCATAGTGGACATGGTCACGTTGATATGGCAGCTTATGATGCCTACTTTAGCGGCAAACTTGAGGATTATGCATATCCTAAAGAGAAGATAGAGCAGGCGTTGGCTGATTTGCCCAAAGTGTCCATCGACTAAAGAAGAAAGCAAAGAGGAAAATAGCACCGCCTAACTACAATGGCAACGGTCTGATGGACTTAACTGGTTATGATGCGTATTTATCAGGCAAATTCACCGATTATGAACTCCCACAAGAGGAGTTAACAAAATTCACAAAGGACCTCGATACTCTGCCGATGGCTGAGATGAGAAAGAATGGCAGGTGGTAGAGGTCTTTTGGGGGATTGTTCAAGATATATCGTTTGCGTCGAGCGTTGAAAGAAAGGGATTGGATAAGTGTTTTTTAAGGAGAATTTGATATGAAGCAGGTATTTCTTTCATTGACTGTCGTCTTGTTGATGGCGTCAGCAGGACTGGCGCAGTCCTGGGAAGGAGAGTGGCTTGGGCTGCAAGGTGATCTGCACGGTATGATTGAATTGAGCTATCAAAGCCAATATATCTGGCGTGGTTTTGATGTCTATCAGGACGAAAGCGCCGTACAGGGCTCTATCGACCTAGATTTGTATGGTACGGGCTTGGGCGTAAGCATTACAGGCCACAGAGCCAATTCAAGCGGATTTGAGGATCTAGAACGCTGGGACTATACTCTTTATTATCAGAACGCTCTGTTCGGCGAGGAGCCTTATGCTACTAACTACAGGTTTGGTTGGGTGTACTATAACTTTCCACAGAACAGATACACAGAATTAGATCTGCAAGAGTTGCACGGCATTCTCTCGTGGCCCAACATATTGCCCGTAAAAGGATTACGACCCAGCTATGTGGTTGTTAAGCTCTGGCCGAGTGCTAGTGATTCTCTCGTTGAGCGATGGGGCAATGGAACCGCGTCAGGTTTTGCGCACATATTGATGCTTGACTACAGTTTCCCAATACCGGGTCTAATGCCTGATATTCCTGAGCAGATGGTGAATCTGCACTCGGAGTTGGTCTATAATGATGGTATTGATCCTAGCGGGCGAGTAAATGTAGACCATGATTGGTCAAATGTTGTCGTAGGGGTTTCGACCGACTTCGACCTCGGCAGCAATGTCACCCTTACACCGGCGCTTTACTATCAGGCATCGATGGAGACTACGGTCAATGATGAAGATGAGGCATGGATGACGCTGGGTGTGCGGTACACGTTTTGAGTGGACCCGTTGCGACGCACCACGGCAAAAGGGTGCTCTCCTGTGTTAGGAAAGAGGCTGGCTCTTAGTAAGCCGGCCTTTTTTTAAGTCAGTAGTAGCAGCCTTTGGCCGCGTGAGGATAGCGTACAGCGTTCAGGGGATAGGTATCGGATAGTGTGAAGTACTGTCCGTATTTTGTGACAATATATTCAAAGACCGACATCCATTCTCCGTAGCAGAGCTTCCAGCCTTCGCAGCAGCTTCGGCGGAGTAGGCACTGCGAAGGATGAAAGCCAACGGTCGGATTCGAACCGACAACCACTGGTTTACAAAACCAAGTTACACATCACTTCTTTGCATAATACTTGATATCTGCTGAAAAAGCGAAGTGATTGTAGTGATTAAGCGCACGTTTGTGAATGCGAATGGAGTCATTATGGAGTCGTAGAATCAGCGGTGTTACGGCTTTATCAATAGCTGAAGTTGTCTGGTCCATCACTGGCGACTGACACATTTTTGACGCAGATCATTCAACTCTTACGAGGGGCAAGCTATACTCTGCCAAGGACAATTAGGCTCCATTCGGTTCCACCGCAAATTGACGCGTCTGCTCGTCGAAAATCCAAGCTTGACAGTGAGTGCATATCGGATTAATGTGTGCTTCTAATAGGTGATTTAGCGCATAATTCGAGAATCTTATGAGAAGCTTTGCCGGAAAGTTTTTTGGTAACCGTTCATAGTTTTTAACGAATTAGGGACGGATGTTTTTGATTGCTCCAGTGAGCAATAATGG
>CAYNTC010000106.1:0-7830 GCA_964399795.1 uncultured Pirellulales bacterium
ATTGGAGTAACAAAAAATATCCATCGTTAATCTGTTAAATACTGTGAACGGTTACCAATATTGAAACGCAGCGGAAATCCGCCTCCAGAAGACTCGCATGTTGCTGAAGCATCCTGAGTCGAGCTTTAAGATAGAGATAATACCTAAGTATCTTAGGTATTAAAGCTGATCTATTTATCATCGAATTTCGAGTATCAAGCCACGAGACAATCCCCAGCAGACTTGTGCTTCGCTACATCATCAAACATCAAGACTTTAAGTAAATACAATACCTAAGTATCTTAGGTATTATTTACTCTTCCGCCGCAATACTACGGGTGGTAGCCCATAGATGAAGTTATCCGACGAAGTCGGACGGGCGAAGCCCGAAGCGGCAATGCTACGGGTTTTAACCCGTAGTTATTTACTTTTGAATCTTAAATGGAATTTTCTACGTAAGCAAAGCAAAGAGTCATTCCCACGGAAGTGGGAATCCAGCCGGGCTATAAGCGTTTTCCGGACCCCTATTTGCGCAGGAGTGACAGTATGTTTGTTCCATTAGTTATTCAAACATCAAGCCTTTGGGTAATCATAATACCTAAGTATCTTAGGTATTAAGATTCAAATGCTCGGTGTCGAGTGTTAAGTATCGATCATCGAGCGTTCGGTATTGAGTATAGACACATTCAACTAACGACGTTCAGTCTGGCAGGATTTGAAGAAGTTCCATTCCGAACTCAGCCTACCAATTCAGAAATAATAAATTGAAAGGCACGGCAATCTCAATTCCAATAATCATTCATCAATAATCACTAATCAATGGGAAGGGTCATTGCGAGCATTGCAAGCCGAATCTCCAAAGACTTTATTACGATATGCTCTTTATGTAAATCAATATAGCTGCTCTGAGTGAAATCGAAGAGCAAAGTTGAATTTTGCGGAAAAAACCTGAACCCCAACATGTCCGATAGAGCCTTCTCGTATAAGTTATTTGATTCCGAGAATTAGAAAATATATTGGCTTATACTTGATAAAAGGCCAAAACATGCTGTTAGGAAATGCCGTTTTTGATGTCCATGTATTCGGCTCGCCCCTAAGTACCTTTATCACTTCTATCCATGTAGAAAATACCGCTGCACTATTTACTATATTCAACAAATCTTTTTCTTGTAATGGTCCTTTGACTCTATGCGGTAGGTTCTCTTTGCAATGATTTGTCCTGATTTCTACCAAAATTGCCACTTCTTCATCATATGGCTTTTGTGGATCAATATAGAACCAAGAGCAACCGCATCCAATACGAAGATCTCCAATTGTAGATATAAGTGGGACCCCTGCAATTGTCGGTATGTCATATTGCTTAAGGTAATAAGCCTTTTGAAAAAGTGTGTCATTTATCTTCACTTCGATATCATTTTGTGCAGGTTCAATAACTTTTGGACGGCGTGCATACATTGCAATCAAACTGAACTTTTTCCCTAAGTCGCACTTCTGAGACAAATAACTTCCCTCTCGCGTTTTCCAAAAATAAATGGGTATAACCTGCATTCCTGCTTGTGACAGAAGCCTATCAATTGCTGGGACCAATACGAGTTCAGCACTATGTTCCGAAATGAAACTCTGCACTATATCAACCTAACTTGGCATGTTTTACAACCTTTGGAGATCTTCTTGTCGGTCCGAAACAAATGCTTCCAAAGCACCCTCCGTTGCGTTCAGGCTTTGTTCAAAAGATCTGTCTCCCAGGACAAAACCTCTGGATCGCAATTCCTGCAAGCTATTCCTTACTTCTACAAGGATGCCCCTTAATCTACCAATCACGTCGTTAGTTGCTAGCCCATCGAACTCCATCCACTGGCGACCTAATTCAAATAAGAAGTGCCTAAATGCTTCTTTTTCACTCCAACGAACCACTCCGGGGTCAGGCGCATCAAGCAAGTCCCTGCAATAGTCACATGGAGGTCCGAAAAGATCTCGCAACCCACGCCTAAAGGCCAGCTTCAAAGCCTCAACTCTGAAATCGCTAAGGCTCCTTGGGTGGTAGTACCAAGTCCCTCTTTGCATAACACTTTCATCTTGCTCATCAAAAATTTCAGGATTGAACTGGCGTGTATTCCTGAAATTGCCGCTTGCTATCCGCCTGACACCAGCCGCCCCAAAAAAGATGCTTTGTTGATTAGCATACCCTACTATAATGTCTTTCCCGCTTAAGCGGATGCTCAGAAATGCACATAGAATATTGTAAAGTATTCCTTCGTCATTTAAGAAAAAACGGTCATCAGGAGATCTAAATACAAAATATATCCCATCTACAGGATACGAAATTACTTCATCAAGTACATTCGCGAGGTTTCCCTCATTTCCTATCACGTCTGGTCCTAATGCTATTGTCGAGTAAATAGGGATATCAAGACCCAATTGAGCGGTTGTTTCTGCGAAGCGATGGTGCATTACAAGCCAATCTTCGTTAATAGAGTTTGTATAACGACCTGGGATCACGCCCTCACTCACCCTTAGGTTTTGTGCTTGATAACGAATTACTCGTTCGCAGAATTCGGATGCCATTGGATTATCGAAAGCGCTAGTGTCAAATTCAAGCCCATCCCAATATGGAAAACTAAGGAGCTTCGCTCGATCTGTGTGAGGGCGATAGAATTGAGGGTCGAAAATCACCCTTGCACCTTGTTTTCTCAGGTCCTGAGCATGTCGCGCAATTTGATCCGGAGTATATACTCTGGGTGACAATATAACTCCATTCGCAAATTTATTTTTGATAAACTCTAGATCTAACCCGAACATCCCCCACCCCTGTTGCAGAATAAATTCCATTTTATATAGCTCCTTTCAGGAGGTCCTCAACTATGTAAAGTACTTCTTGCGCATCCTTGTACCGCCGATGAACATGTTTGTTAAGACACGTTTCCACAAAAACAGATATTCGTCGCGAAAATCCGAACTTACTTAATTTATCTGGTTTAAACTCAAGGTTCTTCTTTAATGCCTCAGCAGGATCCCTTATCCCTTTTGTGAATGGGTTGAATCCGGTGAGGCACTCATAAATAACTATACCAAATTGAAATATATCTGTCCTACTCGATATTTTTCTTATTTCGTTCCTTATCTGCTCAGGTGATGCGTACCCCGGAGTTAATGGTCCCAAGAACGCAGAGCTTTCAGTTATAGCGGACAGTTCCAGGTGCCGCGCAATCCCAAAATCTAGCAGTACAATTCTATTGTCCTTTGTGATAAAGATATTCTCTGGTTTAATATCGCGATGCACTATATTCCGTTCATGCACTGCAGTTAGCGTTTTCAATAGGGACTTGGCAAGTTCAAGTGTCTCCAGCAATCCCAACTTTTTAACCTCTTCAAGCACATCCCTAAGATTCTTTCCTTCGAGATATTCTTCCACAATGTATATGACCTGCTGTCCATCAACTTGTTTTTCTCCCGACTCGTAAATACGAGAAAATCCTGGCCCACGTAGGCACTTGGCTGTGTTGATCTCTCGCTCTATCCTTTTCTTGTTACCATTGCTTCCTGGCCTTATAAGCTTCAGGGCCACTTTCCCATAATTGGAGTGCTCAGCCATGTAAACTATTTTCTGTCCACCGCTTCCGATATTCTGATTCACGGTCAAGTTTGTGAATAGGTTCTCTATATCATCTGTTCTGGGATTAAATTTCTTACTCACTTTAACGAATCTCATCGACTATTGTTTCATTCATCAGCCAGGCTAAATAAGTATTGTAGGGCCTCTTTCTTCCTACTTTTATAACATCACTTATTCCTCGTTCTCGTGAGAAAAAAATCAGCCCCACATGGTATTTTTTGCATGCTAGCGCAATTTGTCGCTTCTTTATTCTGCTTTGCTCTGGCATTAAAACATAACAACTCTCAGTGAACCATTGATATCTTTGCGCCTGCATCAGTGCCCGGCGCCAATTTCCAAGTTTCGCTTCTATTACCTTAATATTCCTCACCACAAATACTTCGGTCTTAGGCCTCGCCTTGATCTTATCTTCTTTTACACTAACCATCTTACGGTCTATCAAAGTCTGGAGTGCTGTGTTAAATGGGCCATTGCTGCTACGAAACGCACTCTTGAGCGTTTTTAATCGAACCCACCGTCTGTTCGCAAGATACGACATCGCGTATGCGCAATCGACAGTGAACGCCCCTACTTGTATTCTTCCCATCTGTTTTTTTCTCTTCTCCACTACCTTTGGCAAGTACTCGATTAACACAATATCAGGTAATCCATACCCTGTTCTGAACTCGCGCACAATGCGTGTGTCCTTCTTTTCGCTTCCGAGCGAGTCTAGGAACAGTTCGACAAATTCTCTCTCACTTTTCCATCCTCTCATCTATCACCTTTTCTTCGATTTTTAACCCATTTTTAAAAATACTTACCTTTTATTCTATCTCCGTCCAATCGTTTCTCTACCCACTGTTGATATTTTTATTTATACGTTTTTTAGTGACTTTTATTTTCGCCAAACTAACTATAAACCCACAAAAACTACAAATCCATTTTACCACCAAAATCCAAAAACTAATTCATATTCTTTGCTTGGATTTTCCCATCCACAATATCGATGCACAGCATAGCTAAATAATGTATCGGCTGAAATTCAGAGAAGGATAATCTTTATGTGTACTGTAAAAGAAGAATTTCGTTTTGCGCAATTCCAATAATCTCACGCCTGCCGGCTTCTCCGCACCCTATTAGTGAAATACGTTGTACGCTACCCGCTATACGCTAGTATCTAGATACGCTTCACACAGTTTACCCCTTAAACTATGTTCAGGGCAGGCTCTGATAGAAGCCGAATGGGCTCAGAACGGCGCCTGGGAAATCCACGCTTATTTAAATAAGCATTGATCACATAACAAGAATACCTAAGATAATAAGAATCCCTCAAATAACAGGAATCCCTCAGATAAAAACTATCCCTCGAATAAAAAGAATACCTAAGTATCTTAGGCATTAGTACTCATGCATTTGGTGTCGAGCATCCGGGATTGACTTTCGAGTATCGAGTATCCAGCCCGCCACAAGCTGAATGCAAAATGGCAGCAATTGTGGCAAGACATGGCGTGACCCCCGAAAACTGTACCATTGCAAATTAGAGAGTATCCGATTAAATGAGTTGCTTTTAAGGAGGCAAAGGTTATTGTAGAGCAATGGCGATTGGAATATAATAATCACCGCCCACACAGCAGGTTGGGTTATATGACTCCGTCAGCCTTCGCGGCGAGTTGCAATCCGCCAGGCTCCGCTACGCTCCGCCTGCCGGATTGCAGGATAAAGAACGTGGATAACTCTCTAATCAAGACTGGTACATAATTCGGGGTCAGATCAACGGGAATGACAAAGGGAAATATATTGTTGTCAAATAGGTATTTACGTTGGTTTTCAATTAAAATTCGGTCAGTTTGAGTACTGAAATTATTAAAAGAAAACCAAGTTAAAGATGATGGATTCCCGCTTTAGCGGGAATGACTTTGAATAAGATTTTCCCGATATCGGTCTATCGCTTTTTGCAGGCCTGGATTAAATGGCACAGCGGATTTGAATCCTTTCTGATCTTGTACAATAGCATTGTTACAATAAGAAGAGCCATACTACAACGACTACGCAGGCTTTAATACTTACCAAACAACAATCAAGAATTAACTTTCAAAGAATACCTAAGATACTTAGGTATTCTTTTTAAGCCAATACATAGTTGTTTTTAATTTAATCCACATTTATCACCACCGCAAATCAAGATAGAGGTCTCATAATTAAGCTTAATGCGTGCTTTGATACCGATGAATCTGGCTTTGGAGGTTGGATGCTGAAAGAAAACAAAAACTCATGTGAACCGGATTACATTCTGTTATTGTTCATATTGAAACAAGTTTTTTAAATTTTTTATCTTTGTAAGCCTTATAAGCACCATTAAAATACTGTGAGAAATGCGGATTAAAACATCAAGCGGAGGTGTTTGTGAGTCGATAAGATAGTAAGACAGTTGCGGTGCGCGTAGACATATTAGCGGGCTGCGAAAGGCAGGAAACGATGAAAAAAGGCCTTTCTCTTGTTGAATTGATGATAATTGCGGCAATAATAGGTATCCTTGCAGCTATTGTGATACCTAATTTTCAATCGCATACGACCCAGGCCAAAGAGGCTGTGGCTAAAGACAGCCTGCGATTACTACGAAGCTCAATCGAGTTGTACACCGCCCAGCACAGTGGGGTGCCGCCAGGCTATCAAGATGACGATCCGAGTACAGTTCCAAGTAGCGCCACATTTCTCAGCCAGACGGTACTGCAAAGGCGCTACATCTCGAAGATGCCTAAAAACCCGTTCAACAATTTGGACACTATGTGGGTGATCGGAAATGGCGAGACGTTGCCGGAGGATGCGACCGGGGAATATGGGTGGATATATCAGCCCGACACCAAAACTATTAGGCTCGATTGGCCAGGTAGTGACAAAAAGGGCATCAGATATTACGAATACTAAGACATCAAACGACTATGCAACTCAATCGTTGACCTTTTTGAATACTAATGGTTGAGCGAATATATCATTTGGGTCTTGAGGAAAGCGAGAGCCATAGTCAAAGACAGCTATCCAGTCGGCCGTCCATGTCTTTCCATCTTCACAGACGGGTCCGACAAATCTATCGAGGCTATTGCCGTCGATCACGTTTTCATTAAAAGTTATATGAATATCCTGCATTTCTATCGTGACAAGTAAAAGTCTCGTCTCCGGTGTGTATTCGACAACGCAGTCTCCAGCTTTGTAGGTGCTGAAGCTTCCATCTTTCATTTCAATCCTTGTTATCTTATTAGGCGTGATTTCGACTTGGCCCATAGGTATCACCGCAGAAGATACGGTTCCGTCACGATTCAAAACTATCTTCCAGGGACTATCCTGAGCTTGCCATGTGCCAGCGACTTCGGGGGGTAACGAATTTCTGCCTGAAAATAGTTGTGTTTGATTTATCTGACAACCAGCTATTGTCCATAAAGCTGACAACATCAAGCTAATAATAGTGATTTTTTTCTTCAAAATGTTCTCCTGAGATTGCTCTTTCACTATCAGGGAGTGGTCATTTTAATGGGTGAGATTAGATTTACAATAAAAAAGCGAGGCAGGTTTGACCATGCCTCGCCTTGATTTTTAATCTTTACCAAGCATCAGCTTGGAACTATCGTTAGTTCCTTGGGCAATCGCCGGCAAGCTCTGAACTTGTCTTTTTCCAGTTATCCACAAGTATGGCCAGGTCCTCTGAGTAGACGCGATAATTGAACGGAGAACCGGAATCCTTATGGTCGATATCAGCACAAGGATTGAGCTGTGGATCGTCAATTTTCCTCTTCCAGTTATCGACAATGAGAGATAAATCACCGGTAAAGACACGGTAATTATCTGGAGAACCTGAATCGAGTCCGTCAGCATCGCCATCGCACTGATATGGTGCGCACCAGCAGGCGGGTTTGCCCATGGCTACCCAGTCTGCATAAGATTCGAAAGAGCTTGGGAAACAATCAGCGGCACCTAACACTACGGGCACATTGGTTGCACCAACAAGGTTAACATCCGCAGCAATAGCTGGATCTGTTAGTACAACGCCGCCTCGCGTTGCGTTCTCAGCAACGGTTAGGTTGCAATCTTCACTTACGGTAATTGTACAAAGTGTCCCTGAATCACCAGGAGCATTCGGCGAACTGTCATCGGTTGGGTAGTACAGTGCGCCCATCTCGATAGTAATGCCGCCAGTTCCAAGGCCGCCGAGAGCACCTGTATCGTTTGGGTCAGCGACGGGCGTGTAATCATCCACATTCCAATCT
>CAYNTC010000107.1:0-7753 GCA_964399795.1 uncultured Pirellulales bacterium
AACCACGTTATCTTAGAACGATAATGCCAATTCTTTACCATCATAATAATAGATGCAAGGGGTATGGTTTTAAAATCGTACCCCGAGAAACAGCGACCAATCTCAGAAAAGATGAAAATCTGAAATGGCTCTTAGAAATGTAATAAAAATGGCAGACCTCAGGACGTAGGAACCCACGCTATACGCGCTGCTGTCCTTTCAGACAACCTACGTAAAATCCTGCACATGCCTGCCTTATATATACTACGTTTATGAATAGGTTTCTGTCAACAGAATTTAGAAATTTTTTAACGAATTTTCGGCATCTCGGCTACTTCCAAAATGATTGGCAAAACAATAACCATTTTCGGCACCGGCAGAGCTAAGCCAGGCGATTCAGCTTACGAGCTGGCTGAAGAGGTGGGGATGCTTCTGGCCAAAGAGGGATTTACAATTGTCAACGGCGGATATGGCGGAACAATGTTGGCTGCGGCTAAAGGTGCAGCCGAAGTTGGTGGAAGAATTATCGGTGTTACGTGTTCGGCTTTTAAGGCAAGCAAAGCCAACCAATATATCACGCAGGAGATAGTTACTGAATCTCTTAATGAACGGCTCGACACTCTTATAAGACTGGGGCGGGGATATATTGTTTTGCCCGGCGGAACGGGAACACTATTGGAGCTGGCAAAGGTCTGGGAATTGAAAAACAAGGGCTTTCTCGAAACTGATAAGCCGATTATACTGGTAGGCAGATTCTGGATGCCTCTTGTGGATTTGATAGCGAGTGATGACCCGAGTAGTAGTCAATACGTACAGCAGACAGACCTGCCCGAAAAGGCAGTAAAATTGCTTGTAGAGCATTGTACTTAGGCCGAACTTTAATGAGTAAGAGACTTACAATTTTGATTTTGTTATTTTCCGTGGGTACCGCTCTTACGCAATCCAGTCTGAGCCCGGGTAAACCAAAACAGCGGCTATTGCGCGAGGGTTTCGTGCTTAAAGGGAGCGATGGGGAGCTGTCCATGTCGGACCAGAACGACGCATATTTTTTCCAGTTTGATTCTGACATAAGTGACGGCAAAGCTACTGTTGTAAAGGGCACGAAGCTACAGATTCTACCTTCGGCTACGCTCGAAAGAATGATTGCTGATGCTAGCAAGCGTTCAGCGATGAACTATCGGCTCTGGGCCAAGATTACAAGCTACAGGGGAAAGAATTTTATTTTTCCAATTTACTTTCTTCCTTTGACCAAGCCCAAAGAACCCGAGCAGGCAAGACCGGAAATAAAGATTGAAGCCGGAGCTTCGCAGCAAACACAACGCACAAAGTCTGACGATACTCAGAGGCGTACCGACGATCTGGAGATACCGAGTGAGGTCACCGCTCAACTGCGGCCCGGACCCATGATTAGTTCAATAGGACCTGCGGGGCAGCAAACACACAAGCAAGACATGATATTGATTGATAGAATGGGCTTTATCTTGTCGGAGTTAATGTATGATGAATATGGTATTGAAAAAAATACGCAATACGCAATACGCAATACGCAATACCATTTTGTCTTTGATGCATTTGGCAGAAATGTCAATACAACTCAACTCGGACTATTACCTTGTCAGGCCTTGGAATCGGCCGAACGATTACAGTCTATTTTGCCTGAGCCTGTCCGATTCAAAGTAGCGGGGATTCTGACAGAATATAAGGGGCAAAAGTATCTGCTGCTCCACAAGGCCACACGAGTTTACAGCCATGGAAACTTCGATAGATAAAAGGCAAGTTGATGAAGCTAGAACTTGACGAGATTATCATTTCACATAAGCAGCCCGATTTTAGGAAGAAGCTCACAAAGCTACGCTTTGCAGTAGTACATGCTGTAAGATTTAGCGTAGACAGCAAAGAAAACAAGCAGTTAAGAGATATTGTTGAAGATATTATGAAACGCGGAGATGCAGCAGTAGTAGAATATACGGAAAGATTTGATGGAGTTAAGATGACACCGCAGCAGTTCCGTGTTCCTAAAGAAGAATTGGAAAAAGCTCACAAGCAGATTGATTTACAACTGCTCAGATCGCTTCGTAAGGCAATTGAAAATGTGAGGAGGTATCAAACAGAAATTTTTATCGGTAAATTCAAACATCCCGGAATAAAGTACACTGCTATAAAACGTGTCGGTATTTGTGTGCCTGGTGCATCGGCACCGCTACCTTCGACGGTCATTATGACCGCTGTGCCGGCCCAGGTGGCCGGTGTTGAAGAAATCGCGGTCGTTTCGCCACCAAGGTACGAAGGCAGCATTCACCCGGTAATTTTGGCAGTATGTTACGAATTGGGCATTAACGAAGTTTATCGTATCGGTGGCGCACATGCGATAGCTGCTCTGGCCCGCGGAACCAAAGCGATAAGAAAGGTTTACAAGATTGTTGGACCAGGTAACCAGTGGGTCCAGATGGCAAAACGTGAAGTCTTTGGGCCTGTTGATATTGATTCCATAGCCGGGCCGAGCGAGGTATTGATAATCGCAAATGACAGTGCCAATCCGGCGTGGATCTCAGCGGATATGCTCAGCCAGGTCGAACATGACCCTGGAAGCGCAATCGTATTTACCGATTCGCAACGTCTCGCAGAGAATATTCTTATCGAAGTAAAAAAACAGGTCGAAAAACTGAATAGAGCAAAGGCAATAATCGAATGTTTAAAAAAGTTCAGCGGTATCGCCGTGTTTGAAGATATGGATAATGTGATTGAATGGGCAAATGACTTTGCGTCAGAACATCTGGAGATACAATGCGGCGATGAGAGCAGAAAAATCGCTGAGAAAATTGAAAATGCCGGCGCGATTTTTATTGGTGATTATTCACCGGTTGCAGTTGGTGATTACTGGGCGGGGCCAAGCCATACTTTGCCAACCGGAATGACGGCGAAATTTTTTAGTGCTCTAAGTGCCAACGATTTTATAAAATCAACAAGCATTATTGAGTATGACAAAGAAAATTTAGCTGCAAGTGCCGAGGATATTATTCGTCTGGCTGAGGTCGAAGGCCTTGATGCACACGCTAAGAGCATCCGCATTAGGCAGCAAGGTTAGACTCTTACACTTCCCAGTTGAGGTTGTTCTGATAACGCCAGTAAAAGCGCCCGAGTAGGTGGGCCCCGATCAACGCCAGGTAGATACAAATACAGCGAAGAAGAAAAGCTAAAATGGGTGCTCCCTGCGTATTGGGTGCAGCTTTAAGAATCAGCACAGCCGTACAAAAGACCAGAATTAAAATAAGCCCGCAGTATTGAAGAAACGTGCTGAGTATCGAGCCGACGAGCAGGACAGGATTAAGGCCGGAGACAGAATCAAACATAACAACGGCTAATAAGCCCATCGGGAAAAAGAAAACCGCATAACACAACAAAAACCAGAAAACTGAATCGATTGTTCTGGTATGTAGATATCGTACAGTAACTGGTACAAAGAAAACAGCCAGACAAGCAAGCGTCCTTAGCAATTGTGCTAACATATCTCCCAATCCTGGGGCATTGCCTATTGTCTCAGGTGCACGCGACCAGCCAGATGCGCTATTACGGATACATTCACAAAAGTACCAATAGAAATACATGTAAAGAATTATTCTTATAAAGATACCTCCGATTGCAACGATCGTAGCCGCAATAAGCAAAGGTGGGAATCCTAACGCAGCGTAGGAAAGTGTCTTTCCGAGAATCTTTATGAATAATGGCACTATAATGATAAGGCCGAGCATTATTAAACCGGGTTTACTTATAGGATACAAAAATATATCGATGATCCAGGGCAAAGTTCGCTCACCGGGGATTTCTGTTTCTTCGGTTGTACTTTCTTGTTCTAATTCAGTTTCATTCTGTGGGACTGAAATAAGATTTTGGCTAACAGCTTGCGTTTGTACTTTATCGTCCGGGGCATCTAAGAGGGTCAACTCATAGCCGGTTATTTTTGAATCTGTTTTAGAGGACTTTTGTGATTGGGCCGGCTTTGGTGGTGGGATCTCCGGGACAGTGATTGGATTTTTACACTTCGGGCATCTGACTTTTTTGCCCGCGGAGGTCTCAGCGATTTTCAGCTTTTGACCGCAGTTTTCGCAGCTAAAGCGGATCATGAATGCACCTTTTACCTGAGTAGTATGTTTTCCAAGGCTGGCTTATTGTTTTCCACACATATTGTACCAAATAGCTCTACTAAAAAGGACGCTTATATGCTGATTTTCTTCATGTAGGAGAAAAAATGCTACTATTTGTTTGCAATCCGTAGGAACCAAAAAGCTACCAGGTGGATTATATCTGCAACATTTAAGGGGGCAGTTGGGTAGTTTTGAGTTCAGTTGTGAACAAAGGCTCTTCTTGCAACTGTTTCAAATCCTGTCTTCCTTCGATCACGCTAGAGAGTGGCTCTTCAGATGCGGGTCAACTTTTCTTTTATTATCTCGATGGCTTTGGCAAGGGCATCGTCGATTTTAGCTGGATTTTTTCCGCCAGCCTGGGCCATTTGAGGCCGGCCTCCACCACCACCATCTATAATCGGCGCGATTGTCTTAACTATATCTCCGGCTCTTAGGCCCTTTTTGACCAGATCGTCGGTTATACCTACAAGGAGCGTTGCTTTGCCATCATCTTCAAAACCAAGAACGATAGCCGCGGACTTCGCTCGTTTCTTGAGCATGTCAATCGCCTCGCGCGCCTGCTCAATCGAGCTTGTGGTGAGCGGGCCAATCACGATGGATGTTGCCCCAATTTTTTCGCAATGCCCCAGCAGTTCTTTTGCTTGTGAAATAACATCGGAGCCGGAGGACTTAGCAGCTACCTTGAGTTTCTTGGTCAGCTCTTTATTGTCATTTATTAATTGAGAGACTCTGTCGATTATCGCGTCGGCAGGGATTTTGAGCATTGTCGAGAGTTCGTCGACTATGTCGTTTGATTTTTCGAGGTAGGTGTTAAGAGCCGAGCCGGTAAGCGCCGTAATTCTGCGGACGCCTGCTGAGATGCTCTCCTGCTTTATTATCTTAAAACCGCCAATAGAGCCGAGCCTGTCGACATGTGTGCCGCCGCAGAATTCCTTACTAAAGGCCTCGGTTATCTGTTCCTGACCATCAGCGCCGATACCAACTACTCTGACTTCGTTTCCATATTTTTCACCAAACAGCGCCATCGCGCCGAGTTTTTCGGCTTCGTCTCTCGGCATCACTTCCCAGCTCACGGGCAGGTCAGCCGAGATTTTTTCTCTGACTAAGTTCTCAACCTCCTTCAGCTCGTCAGTCGTCAGAGCCTTAGGATATGTAAAGTCGAATCTCAAATAGTCAGGCCCTACGTAGCTACCCTGCTGCGATACTGATTTGCCGAGAACCTGCTGCAGAGCCCACTGCAATAAGTGCGTGGCAGTGTGATTCTTTTTTATTGCGTTTCTATCTTTGCTGACTTTTGCACTGACCTGGTCACCGGCAGCAAGTGTGCCTTTCACGAGCCTGCCTTTGTGAACCACGCAGGCTGCTATTTTAGTTGTGCCTTCGACAATAAATGTGCCGTTGTTAGATTCGATAGTGCCACAGTCACCGACTTGTCCACCTGCCTCTGAATAGAAGCATGTTTTATCGAGGATAAGACCAATCTCGGCATTTGCCGGTAGCCGGCCTTGTGTTTTGAAACCCTCGCTATCTATCCAGCCGAATACCCTCGCATCGCAGGTTTCAACATGATACTTATTCGTATCCTCAGTGACAGGAAGCTCAGTATCTATTAACACGGTTGCAAATGTATCGGTTTTTTGTGCTGCTCTTGCCCGTTCTCTTTGCTCTTCCATGAGCCGATTGAACATGTTAGTATCAACTTTCAGGCCTCGTTCTTCTGCCATAAGCTGGGTCAAATCAAGCGGAAAGCCATAAGTATCATATAATTGAAAAGCATCCTCGCCACTGATGGTTTTCTTTGGAGTTTTGGTTGCTTGTTTGGCAGCGAAGGCGAAAATTTCTATTCCTCGATCAAGCGTCCTGCCGAAGTTAGCTTCTTCGGCTTCGATTACCGTCGCGACGTAATCAGTACGTTCTGTTATCTCATTAAAGGCTTGTCCCAGGCAATCCGTAACTACAGGAACGAGCTTATAGATGAATGGCTCGTGCATTCCCAGTTCTCTGCCGAACCTTGAGGCCCGACGCAGTATTCGGCGAATCACGTATCCTCGGCCATCGTTAGAGGGCGTTGCTCCATCGGTAATCGCGAAGACTATAGCACGAATGTGGTCAGCTATTACCCTGAAGGCATTGTCGGTTCTGTTGCTCAATGTTGCTGAATATTTGTGACCCGTTATATCACCGATTGCTTCAATTATTGGCATAAACAGGTCCGTGTGATAATTGCTTGTTTTATTCTGCATTACTGCCACGACCCGTTCCAGTCCGGCCCCCGTATCGACGTATTTAGCGCCCAAAGGCGACAGCTTGCTACCTGTCTCACGATTAAATTGAATAAAGACAAGGTTCCAAAGCTCGATAAATCTGGCGCAGCCACCATTAACTTGACAATGGTGGCCTTTGACGTTCTTCATGTCGCAGGCATCCGGGCCGAGGTCGATATGTATCTCACTACACGGTCCGCATGGGCCGATCTCACCCATCTCCCAGAAATTGTCTTTTTTACCAAAAGCCAGGACCCTTTCAGCAGGTATCGACGTTGCTTTAGTCCATAGTTGCGCAGCCTCATTATCCTTTGGCAATCCGTCATTTTCATCACCGGCAAAAACTGTTGCCCATAGGCGCTGCGGCTCGATGCCCCAAACCTTTGTGAGAAGCTCCCACGCCCATTCGATCGCTTCGGCTTTGAAATAGTCATCGAACGACCAGTTGCCTAACATCTCGAAGAACGTATGGTGGTACGTATCTTTGCCAACTTCTTCGAGGTCATTGTGTTTTCCGCTTACCCGCAGACACTTTTGGCTGTTCACAGCTCTTGGATATTCCGGCGCTACTAATCCGAGGAAGATGTCCTTGAACTGATTCATGCCGGCATTGGCAAAAAGCAACGTTGCGTCATTACGGGGCACAATCGGTGAGCTTGGGACAAAGGTATGGCCTTTGCCTCGGAAAAATTCTATAAAACCAGTTCTAATTTGCTTTGCGGTTAACATTACGTAAGTTGTAATTCTAATTTTTGTCCATTTTATCGGGACAGTTTTTCATAGCAGAGTTTTTTACTATCTTACTCAAACTGACCGATTCTTTGTGTCATTCCCGCGCAGGCGGGAATCTATTAAAGTTTTTAGCAAATTGGATTCCCGTTTTCACGGGAATGACAAAGTGCAATATATTATTGTCAAACAGGTACTTACGTTGGTTTTCAATTAAAATCCCGTCAGTTTGAGTACCTTAATTTTCCATTTTGGTGCTCCAGATTCAGATTTGTGTCAGCATCCAGGCTGAGATTTGGTTACGGCATCAGCTTGCCGAAAATCAGCTTTCGAGTCCTTTGGCTGCTAAGACCTTGCTCTTTAGCTCCTCGCACAAATCTCTATTCTCGGCCAGGTATTTTTTGGCATTTTCCCTTCCTTGGCCGAGCCTGATGTCACCATAGCTTAGCCACGTACCGCTTCTTTCGACAACCTCACAGCCGAGCGCCAAATCGAGCAGGTCGCCTTCATAACTTATGCCGCTGTCGAACATGACGTCGAATTCAGCGTCACGAAATGGCGGTGCGATTTTATTTTTCACGACCCTGGCCCTGACTCTGGAGCCGATAGCGCCTCTATTATCCTTCAGGGTGGTAATTC
>CAYNTC010000108.1:0-7728 GCA_964399795.1 uncultured Pirellulales bacterium
ACTGTTGTTTTGCCGCTATTTGGATTACCAGCCAGTGCTACAGTGATTGTCTTTACGTTCTGGTTCATATAGTTAATTAAAATAGAGTTAGAATATCAGTTTATAAAACTGTTTTTGTAACTCAAACTGACCATTTTTATTGTCATGCTGAGCCGAAAGGCGAAGCATCCGGCTTTAGCAAAAGAAAAACCATATTTTCTCTGGCCAGATTCTTCGCTTCACTTCGTGGAGTTTACCCTTGAGCGGAGCGAAGGGCTCAGAATGACAAGGCGATATATGTCTTTGCAAATTAATACGCCTGAGGCGTATAAAAGACTTATCAATAACAATGTTAGTAAATAGGTCAGTTTGAGTTTGTAAAAATTTTATCATTAATGTTGCAGTAGCTGCTAATTTTTCACATAACCATGATTTTATGAGCCATACCCCTTCCTAACATCATTTTTGATCCTTTGATGCTTATTACAAAAGGTCCAGGCCGATCGTTATTGACAACGGTTATCTTTGTTCCGTGCACAAGGCCCATTGATGCAAGCCGGCTATTCAAGCCTCGACCAGCTTGGATGCTGGCTATTGTTACCGTCTGGCCTGCCCTGATTGTTGACAGTGGCCTTTGCATCTGCTCCATGTGGTTTTTTCCTTTTTATTTCTTCTGTTGCTTTGGGCCTCGATAGGATTTTCGCTGACAGAAACGCTCAAATTCGGCTAATACATCATAGCCATCTTTACCACTCTGGTTTACAAAATCGATAAAAGATAAAAGCCTTTGGATTATTGCTGGGCCAAGGGCATGCTCAGCTTTACATGCCGCCTTTTGGGCGGTGTCCGGCTGAATGCCCAAGACGCCCACAAAAAACGATTTAAGAATTTGATGTTTTCTGGCAACTTCTGCCGCCGCGGTGTGCCCCGACTCGGTGAGTGTGACATGACCATAGGGTTTATAATTGGCCAGACCCTTTTTACTCAGTAACCGCAAAGCCCCTGTTACCGAGGCTCTTGATACATCGAGCAGTTCAGCTATGTCCTTGCTTCGGGCAACTCTGGAATTGCTAGAAAGATTGAATATAGCCTCAAGATAATCTTCCAAAGAAGCGCTTAGCTTTATATTTTTCATTGTGCTCATTATTATGATTATCTTTTCTGCCTATTTTTTCTTATTATAGTTAGCCACGCCTAACTCTGTCAAGGTCATTTATCAATTTTTCCTAATTATTTGTTCATGCTTGCGATGGTTATTTTCTCTTGTGTATACTTGATGATGTTCACAGCAGTTCAGCTGAGCTTAAAAAAATCATCAGATGTTTGGTATAAATAGTTTGTATAGAAATGGGTCAAGTAGTAGAATATTGTCAGTTTGCACGGGGCGTGGCGCAGTTTGGCTAGCGCGCATGACTGGGGGTCATGAGGTCGCAGGTTCAAGTCCTGTCGCCCCGAATTACCATAAGAACAGCCGGGTCAAGCCAATAGATCATTTCAAACTACAACAAAGCTTTGACGAGTTATTGTATCCAGTTCTTCGGTGAATGAATTGCCCTAAATGCTGGGGATACAATGGTTGCGCTTGATATCTTTCTGTGGGGTGGATATGATACGCGAGCGATATAGTGCTCTGTCGTAGGATGTTTGAGGGATTGTCATGCTGAGCCGAAGGCGAAGCATCTGGCCTTATCAATTGAGATTCTTCGCTTTGCTCAGAATGACAGTCATCATTTATCCTTAGACAGAGCACTAGAAAAATTTTTTCCAAATATCACCAGGTATATTGAAAGGTTACAAGAATGTCTAATAGACAAATAAATTCGGCAGTTGCCATTTTGATTCTTGTCCTTTTTGGCTATGCTGCTATGGCAGCCGATGCGAAGGATACCACAGTAGGCGATCAAATTCATAGCACTTCCGAGGCGAAGTGGTTCGAACTCAAATTATGGTATGAACAGCCTGCACAAAAATGGACCGAAGCGCTACCCGTTGGGAACGGCCGCCTGGGAGCAATGGTCTTCGGAGGTACCGACACAGAGCGATTGCAGCTTAACGAAGACACTCTCTGGGCAGGTCAGCCCATCGACAGAGATCGTGTTGGCGCATACAAATACCTGCCGGAAGTAAGGCAGCTTATCTTCGAAGGAAAATACACAGAGGCACAGCGAATTATCCAGCGGGAATTCATGAGTCCTCGACTCGTACGCAGCTATCAAACTCTCGGTGATTTACAATTGCGATTCCAAACCGATCAGCCAATAACCAATTACCGACGCGAATTGAACCTCGACACGGCTATCGCTACGGTTACTTATCGTTGTAATGACACAACCTTTACACGCGAGGTCTTTACCAGCCCGGTCGATCAGTGCATCGTCGTGCGAATATCTTGCGATAAGCCTGGCATGATTACATTTGATGCGAGTCTTTCTCGCCCTGCGGATTCTGAGGTCGAAGTAATCGCGCCAGGTCGGATTGTGATGACAGGTCAGGCCTCACACAAAGGCCAGCATAAGGGCGTAAAGTTTGAAGCTCAATTGCGCGCTATTGCCGAGGGCGGTGAGCTATCTGTTGCTGAAAATAAACTGCAATTGCGAAACGCCGACGCAGCCACGATGTTGATCGTAGCTGCCACGGATTACAAAGGCGGTGATCCACATACGACTTGTAGTCAGCAGATGACAAGTGCCGTTGGAAAAAGTTATTCTGAATTACGTGGTGCGCACATAGCCGAACATAGGCGCCTGTTCCGGCGTGTAGAGCTTGACCTCGGCAAAAATGAAATGGCTAACCTGCCAACAGACAAAAGACTCGATGCCGTAAAGACAGGGGCACAAGACCCAGATCTGGTCGCACTGTATTTTCAGTTCGGCAGATATCTGCTAATAAGCTGCTCGAGGCCTGGTTGTATGCCTGCCAACCTGCAAGGGCTGTGGAACGAACACATCGACGCTCCCTGGAACTGCGACTATCACATCAATATAAATGTTCAGATGAATTACTGGCCCGCAGAGGTCTGTAACCTCGCTGAATGTCACGAACCTTTCTTTGACCTTGTAGACAACCTCCGGCCACGAGGGCGAAAGACGGCAAAAGATGTTTACGACTGCAGTGGATTCGTCGCACACCATACTACCGATGCCTGGTGGTGGACGAGTCCGATCGGCGATGTACGATACGGAATGTGGCCGATGGGTGCTGCGTGGTGCTGCCAGCATCTCTGGGAACATTATGCCTTTGGTGGAGATCGAGAATTTCTACAGAAGAGAGCCTTTCCTGTTATGAAAGAAGCGGCTGAGTTTTTACTTGACTATCTTGTTGAGAATTCCAAAACGGGTGAGTTGGTTAGTGGTCCTTCGATGTCACCTGAAAATCGTTTTCGTACTCCTGACGGTCAGGTGGTTAGTGTGACTATGGGCCCAGCTATGGATCAGGAGATCATTTTTGACCTTTTCACAAACTGCATCGAGGCGGCAAATGTCCTCGGAATAAATGACGAATTTGTTGCGAAGGCAGTGAACGCCTGTGAGCGTTTAGCTAGTCCAAAGATAGGTTCGGATGGTCGGCTTATGGAGTGGAACGAGGAGCTTGAAGAGCCGGAGCCTGGCCATAGACATATTTCACATCTTTTCGCATTGTACCCCGGAAAGCAAATAACGTTAAACAACACACCCCGACTGGCGGCAGCGGCGCGAAAGTCATTGGAGTATCGTCTGGCGCATGGAGGAGGACATACCGGCTGGAGCCGGGCATGGATAATCAATTTCTGGGCACGTTTGCAGGATTCAGAAAAAGTTTATGAAAACGTACTCACGCTACTTCAGAGATCAACGCTGCCCAATTTATTCGATAACCATCCGCCGTTTCAGATTGACGGCAACTTCGGGGGTACAGCAGGCATCTCGGAAATGTTACTGCAAAGTCACACAGAACAAATCCAACTGCTGCCGGCGCTTCCCAATGCCTGGCCTACAGGCCACATCAAAGGCCTGCGCGCTCGCGGCAACTTCGAGGTTGATATCATCTGGGCCAATGGAAAGCTCCTAAGAACGGATATCCATGCCAAATCTGGAGGAACGTGCAGGGTTCAATACAAAGACAGGCAAATTAGCTTCGAAACTAAAACTGGTAAAACTTATAGCTTAGACGGGGATCTGAACCGTATATAGCATCTTTAGTGTAAAGCGTCGGAACAACAGAGAAAACTACCGCTCTGAATTTTAATTAGGAAATCATCCAAAAGATTATTGAAAATAGAGTTGATTTGCATTGACGGTTTCTACAGAACGACCTATAATAACTGCTGTATAAACTAAAAATAAGACTTTCTTAGCAGAAAGTTGCGACCTAAGCACTCCAAATCGGGGGAGGGCGATAGACGCCGTGAGCAAAGCTCACCTAAGAGCCAAGTGAACACATATAGCAAAAAAGTGTGGCGTTAGACGCTAAACGAGCGTCGTAAGGCTTTTAGTGTAAATGAGCGAATGGATTGATCATTGATCGGATGTAAAAAAGCTGCGCAGGTATAGGTTCGCTGTGAAACAATAAAAAGCAAGGACATTCTCTGAAAGGATGTGATTACCCAGAATAAAAGACAATAAGAGAATAGTTTTCAGAGGAAAGGAGACCGAAAATGAAAAGGATTTCATTATTAGCCATCTCAACACTGATAGCTGTCTCAACAGCGACCATAGGTTACAGTCAGCATCGTGTCCCTGCTCGTTATCAAACTCGATATAGTCCTTACGCCTTTGGCAAAGACAACTGTGGTCTTGTTCCGTATTATCTACGTTACTCTCCTTACGCCCGTAGTGCGAATCATTCGGGCTTGGTTCCCTATTGGGTTCGTTACTCTCCATACGCATTTAGCAACAAACATTCAGGCCTGATTTCTGACTATGGATATGGATACTGTTATTCGCGGCGTACCGATCATCCTTGCGACCGTGATTGCAAGTATCGTGCTGGTGATTGTAACACCGGCCGTGACGAGTCAAACTCATTCACCGGTATGACGGGGCGCTATGAGGAAAAAGTTGCAGCCCGCCGGCAAGATATTAAGCAGTTGAAAAATTCCAGAAGAGAAATTAAAAAAATCCGTCAAAAAGACGGAGAGGAAATAATCTGCATGTATCTAAGAAGTCAGGAAGTCGGAGACTACCAAATCGCCCGAGCGCTTAAGATAAACAACAAGACAGCAGGAATCGAGTTTCTTTTGAGGGATAAAAACATAATTATAAGCTACTGGGATCCCAAGGTAGTAAAATCGCTGGCTCAGCAACCTCAATACAAAAGAAGCTTCTATAATAGATACAAACAGAGGTCAGAAGAATTTTGCCAGAGGTACGAGCAGGCGGGCGTGAAAATCTACGAAATAGTATCCTCGAATGAGAGACAAATTTTGGCCCAGCTAAAACTTTGTCATGAACTCAATAGCGGTTAAGCAAGGCTTTCTCGCCATTTAGCCAAAGGCTCTGTTTGTATAATCAGAGTGCGTCTTTATAGAAGATGCCGGTGAGTCAACGGATGGTCTCTTCGATCGCCCGCGCGACGACATAATCCGGCAACTTAAGAAGTGTAGGCTCAGCCTCGTATGTGGCGATGATGCTACTATCCGGAAAGGCTCCAACCTGCTTTATCAACTCACGTGACAGTTGGCCCAAACTTTCATCTGCGAATGCAGTTTCAGCCTTTGCCTGCGCTATCTCTACCAGGATTTTAAACTCCGCTCTGCTGTCGTACCAGTTAAGTTGCAATTCAAGCTCAGCTACTTGACGTGCTCTTACGCGGTCGAAAGTGTATTGAAATCCAAATGGATTATAGGCCTCTATTCGCTCATCTATAAAGGCCAGACACGTCTCTATATATGCCTCATACTTCTGATCATCGAAATTTTCAAATCCTCGCTTTGCGATCTCTTGTGTAAGCAGTTGTTCAATCAGTCTTGACAGACGCTCTCTCTCAGCCATAAGCTGTTCGTACAAAGCTTCGTAATACGCTTTTAGAAGTAAGTCAGTCTCATTCATTTTTCTGATATTTGATGTAGTACTCGATTTTACCACAACAAGTAATCTGAGACCAGAAGTGCACCGATTAAATGTGAGTTTGAACAGATACAAACAAAATACTCCAAAATTTTGTTGGTCGGCTTGTTGACAAAGATTATAGCATTGGTCAAACTCTGTTAATAATTGGAAAATTTGTTGTGGCTTAGGAATTCACAATTTTTTTTGGAGGATTAGCTATGAGAGTAGATGCCTCTCGTGTTGATATTTGGGCAGCCAGTATTGAGGATAGACCAGGCGGCCTTGCAGAGAAACTAAAAGCACTTGCTGAAGCTGATGCGGACCTCGAGTTCATAAGCGCCCGTCGAGCACCGGAAAAACCGGGCACCGGCGTCGTCTTCGTCGTGCCGATAAAAGGACCACGACAAATAAGAGTTGCCAGAGAAGCAGGCTTTAAGAAGTCAGAATCGCTTCATGGTGTACGCGTTGCTACCGGCAACAAACCAGGCTTCGGTGCAGAACTAACTGAGCAGCTCGCAGATGCAGGTATAAATCTTCGTGGGCTGTCTGTTGCCTCTATCGGAAACCGCGCTGTGTTTCACCTTGCGTTTGACTCCAATGCTGATGCCAATAAGGCTATGCAAGTACTCAAGTAAACCAGGTGCAACCATCCCCATCCCTAAGGGATGAGGCTGCCACACGGTATTAACAATATAGCTGTTTCCAAAGACCTCTCGCTAAAGCGCAGCTACTTTTTCGGATTTGTATAAGTTGCGCTAAACTACTTATAGGGTGGAAAAATCCCGAGAAGAGTATCTGAAAGCTCCTGGATTGCGTGTCGCATCTGCGAAGAGACGGCCTGGCCAAGCTGTGTCTGTGCAGGTTGAATCCCGATGAAATACACATCAACTTCAATTTCACGGCAAACCATATCAACAAATAAATGAGGCGAAAGCGAATGTGTTGATATAACAAAAGAGGTTAACTGCTCAGGTCTAAATACTTCTATCGTACCCGGCGAAGCTCCGAAATCTATGGCATCAATAACAAGCAGGCTTTCGGGATTCTTTCTGATTATCGCCTGAATGTAATTCTCAGGAGCGGTGCCGGCGTCGATGGTTTCAGCAGATACATTAGCGTCACGCAGCCTTTGACAAACGATAGGACCGGCCCCGTCATCGCCCTTGAGTAAACTGCCGATTCCAACAATTAGTGTCTTTTTGTTTCTTAGCTTGCCCCTTAGGGGCTTGCCAAGCAACTGCTCCAGTTGGCGGTCAGTGCCCATAAAGTAATTCTCATAGTCGAATGTTCAGCTCGCACTTGCATTTGGGACACAAAATTCGCATAAAATCGCTCGTCTGGATGCTCTCTACGTTCTGCTGCTGGGGGACTTGCGCACCCTTGAGCAGTTCTCCATTTTTTGCGAGTAACAATGAAGGATTAGTGTAAGCCAGTGCGCCGAGCTTTTCATAGAGCCAGATCAGATGTTTTTTTGTGCCTATTATCGCGCCGCATTTCTCACATAACTGAAGCTCATATTCGTGGGTTTCGGTCATCGCTTCTCTGTCCAGACCGGCTAAATCCCACTCGTCTGAGAGCTTGATGCCGGTCTCGGTGGTGCAATTTTCACTGCAATTACCACAGAAGATGCAAGTGTCATAACGAAGAGTGATTTTCCTTACGGGCGGGTCAGCATCGATAACGTCCTGCTGAGTCAGCGCCTCTGTCGGACAGACATTGACAC
>CAYNTC010000109.1:0-7674 GCA_964399795.1 uncultured Pirellulales bacterium
AGCTTGCTGCTGCAATAAAACTATCGGACCACAGCGAAGCTTTGGTTATCCCCAAAAGCAACGTCTTGGCTGTAGCAGGTTTTGGTCTCTTGCCCTTTGCTGCTGTGCCGCCCAGTGTTTCAATCTTCTCGTTAATCCGAGCCAGTTCTTTCTTATCGATGATCTGACCTTCCTGCACATCCAGAGCGTCCCCTACATCACTAATCTTGACACTATTGGTGAGCTTTTCATTTTCTTTTCGGAAAGCAAACTTATCGACGACCTCTCCCGGCAGAAATGAACTGTCACCGACAGAATCAATCTCCACTTTTCGCATCATTTGAGAAATGATAATCTCAACATGCTTGTCGTTGATGTTGACGTTTTGAGAACGGTAAACGTTCTGAATTTCTGCAATCAGATACCTCTGCAACGACTCCTCGCCTTTAATTCGCAGAATATCGTGCGGAACCAAAGGACCATCCGTCAAAGCATCACCAGCCTCTACCTTATCACCGGCGTGAACATTGAGGTGCCGATCGCGTGGTACGTGGTGTTCTTTCTCCATGCCGCTTTGACCGCGGATAATAATTGTCATCTTACCCTTGCGCTTGTCACTACGTAGTTCGACACGACCTGAAATCTCAGCCATTGCAGCCGGGTCCTTGGGCTTACGTGCTTCAAATACTTCAGTAACACGGGGCAAGCCGCCCGTGATGTCCTGGGTTCCACCAGTAGCTCGAGGCTGGTGCGCGAGCAACTGGCCTGCCTGAACTTGCTGGCCCTCGATGACCTCAATCCTGGCTCCAGCCGGTAAATAATGAACATCAAGTATCTTACCGCTGCTATCTTCGATAATAATCTGCGGATGCTTATCCCCCTTATGCTCTATTACTACAGATCTTTCCAATGTTTTCACTTGTGTGTCTTTAACTTTTAGCTTCGAGTCCCTAATCTTTATTTCTTCGGTTTGGACAGTCTCACCTTCTACGATGTCCACGAAGTGTATCAGACCAGGCACCTCCGCCAGGATTGGGGTACGGTGGGGGTCCCATTTGAACAATATCACCCCAGTTTTGACCTTCTGACCGTCTTCGACGAGAATAATCCCCCCATAAGGCACCTTATACCTGTCGAGCTCTCTGTCTTTTGCGTCCAGCAGGACCATTTCTCTGTTACGCTTTAATGCGACCAAGATGGAAGTGCCATCCTCACGCTGTAAGTTTACAGCGTTTAGGTCTCGGTATTGAATCTTTCCAGAATACGTTGCTTTCTGTTCTCGCTCAAGAATGGCTCTGGAAGCAACGCCTCCGGTATGGAATGTACGTAGCGTTAATTGAGTACCCGGCTCTCCGATCGACTGCGCCGCTATGATTCCGACTGCTGAGCCGTCTTCCACCAAGCATCCGGTGCTCATATCCCACCCGTGACACTTCGCGCACACACCAAATGAACTATCGCATGTCAGAGGGCTTCTGACTCTGATAGCGTCGAGTCCCAATAATTCAATCTTTTCTGCTGCTTCAGTTGTTATGACTTCGTTCTCCCGAACGATCATCTCGTCTGTAATCGGATTTCGGATATTGTCCCTGGCTGTCCTTCCGACAATGAGTTGCGAAAGCGGCACATCAACCTCCTCACCTCGGCTTACAGCGCTTTTGGTGATTCCCTGAAGTGTCTGACAGTCACGTTCTATAATGATGACATTCTGGGCCACGTCGATCAGTTTGCGAGTAAGGTAGCCGGAATTGGCCGTCTTCAACGCAGTATCAGCCAATCCCTTACGTGCTCCGTGTGTGGAACTGAAGTACTCCAGAACTGTCAGTCCTTCACGGAAGTTCGACTTTATCGGTGTCTCAATAATCTCACCACTGGGCTTGGCCATTAATGCCCGCATTCCCGCAAGCTGTTGAATCTGGTCGATACTTCCCCTTGCCCCAGAATCGGTCATAAGATATATGGGATTGAGATAAGGATCGCCCTGTTCGTCCGTATCTTCTCTGAGCGCCTTGATCATCTCATTCGTGACCGCGACGCGCGCGTTAGTCCATGCGTCGATAACTTGATTGTACCTTTCGCGATCGGTTAAAACACCTTCACCATAGTTTTTCTGAATCTTGGCCACCCTCTTTTCTGTCTCGGTAATAATCTCAGCTTTCTTCACCGGCACCTTCAAGTCAGTAAGACCGAAGCTCATACCAGAGAGCGTAGCGTACCTAAAGCCCATATCTTTTATCCTATCAAGTAGCTCGACTGTCTCGACGCTACCAGCAAATTTGAAACAATCGCTAATTACCCTGCTTAGCTTCTTCTGTGTCATCATCATGTTGTAGAACGGCATTCCCTCCGGCAATATGTCATTGAAAATACATCTACCTACCGTAGTTTCCACCACCGATTGCTTACTCTCGCCACGCTCATCTCTGCATGACTGATGTGGTATGCGCACCTTGATCTTGTCGTGCAAACCGATTTTGCCCGTTTCATGAGCCATTATTGCTTCAAAAGTATCTCGAAAAACCGCTATCCTCGTTTTCTTACGCTCGGATTGATAATCAGCACGCGGGTTCAACTCTTCAGGCAAAATTGTCAGGTAATAGTTACCCATTACCATATCCTGAGAAGGTCCAACCATCGGAGAACCATTCGCTGGTGAGAAAATATTACCAGTTGTCATCATCAGGATATGCGTTTCAGCTTGGGCTTCGAGGCTTAAAGGTAAATGTACTGCCATCTGATCGCCGTCAAAATCGGCATTGAAGCCCTTGCACGCCAACGGATGCAGCATAATGGCATTACCTTCGACGAGTACGGGCTCAAAAGCCTGAATGCCCATCCGATGCAGAGTCGGCGCGCGATTGAGCAAAACAGGATGCTGGTGAATAACCTCCTCCAGAACATCCCATACCTGATCGTCGCGGCGCTCTATCATTCGCTTGGCGCTTTTAATAGTATCGGCAAAACCATGCTGCTTGAGTTTACGGATAATAAAAGGCTGATACAGTTCAAGAGCTATCTTCTTGGGAAGACCACATTGATAGAGCTTAAGGTTAGGACCCACTACAATCACCGAGCGGGCAGAATAATCTACACGCTTGCCAAGCAGGTTTTCGCGGAATCGTCCCTGCTTACCTTTGATCATATCGGTCAACGATTTCAAAGGCCTATTGTTGCTGCCCAAAACAGGCCTGCGGCATCGACCGTTGTCAAGTAGCGAGTCGACCGCCTGCTGAAGCATGCGCTTCTCGTTGCGTATAATTACCTCCGGGGCATTGAGGTCTATCAGCTTTTTCAAACGATTATTCCGATTTATGATCCGCCTATATAGGTCATTTAAGTCGCTGGTGGCAAAATTGTCTCTTTCCAAAAGAACCAGAGGCCGAAGATCAGGCGGTATAACAGGGATAGCTTCAAGCACCATCCACTCCGTCTTGTTACTGCTATTCTTAACTTCGTTGATTGTTTTAAGACGTTTTGTAAGATCCCTGATCTTTTGCTTGCTGTTTGTTTTGCTAATTGCCCTTCGTAGTTGGGTGCTAAGAACTTCTAAGTCGAGGCTCTGCAGGAGTGTTTTGACGGCTTCGGCCCCCATCAGAGCCTTAAATGAACTACCGTACTTGTTTGTCGCCTCACGATACTCTTCTTCGCTAAGTAGCTGACCCACCTTCAGCGGGCTTTGCCCAGCGTCCGTGACTACATAGTCCTGGAAATAGATTATCTTCTCCAAATCAGATGTTTTCATACCCAAGATAGTACCAAGTCGGTTCGGTATGGATTTGAAAAACCATATGTGCAGGACCGGGGCTGCAAGATTTATATGTCCCATTCTCTTGCGACGAACGCGGCTATGCGTGACCTTGACACCACAGCGGTCACAAATAATCCCCTTGAACTTAGTTCCCTTATATTTGCCGCAAGCGCATTCCCAGTCGCGCTCCGGCCCAAAGATTCGTTCACAGAACAGACCATCTTTCTCAGGCCGATATGTGCGGTAGTTTATAGTCTCAGGCTTTCGCACCTCACCAAACGACCAGCTACGTATGTCGTTAGGACCAGCCAAAGAGATTTTCACCGAACCGTAGTCATTAATGCGGTCGTAAATGTTTCCCAACATGTAATGCCCCTTATGATTAACAGTTCATTATAAAACTGTTCTTCCAAGCCGTTTCTTCTCAAGCTGGATATTTAATCCCAATCCTCTTATTTCATTACAAAGCACATCAAATGACAGGGGAGTACCTGCTTCGAGTGTGTTCTGTCCCTTGACCATCGATTCATATATCTTTGTGCGACCTTCGACATCGTCGCTTTTAACAGTGAGCATTTCCTGCAGGGCGTAGGCTGCGCCGTATCCTTCCAGCGCCCACACTTCCATCTCGCCGAACCTCTGTCCGCCGGTTCGAGCCTTACCACCCAATGGCTGCTGAGTAATCAGACTGTAGGGACCCGTTGCTCTGGCATGAATCTTGTCATCAACAAGGTGATGCAGCTTCATCATGTAGATGTACCCAATAGTAGCTTGCTGGTCGAATGGATCACCGGTCCTACCATCATACAATTGTGTTTTTAGTGTTTGTGGCACATGTATGAGATACTCATCATCAGGTGGGGTTTCGCCCTCCTGCTCGCGCTGCGCTGCCCGTTGTTCCATAAGCTCGTTCGCCTCGGCATTGAGCTGCTGGATACCAGCTTCAGTAGCACCGTCGAAAACTGGAGTAATAGCCTGAAAACCTAACACCTTCGCCACCCAACCAAGATGCGTTTCAAGAATCTGGCCAACATTCATTCGACTCGGTACACCCAGTGGATTCAATAGTATGTCAAGCGGCGTACCATCCTCAAGAAACGGCATATCCTCCTCAGGCATAATCTTAGCGATGACACCTTTATTGCCATGCCGACCAGCTATTTTGTCTCCGATAGACAATGTCCTCTTAATGGCAACGTAAATTTTAGCCATTTGGAGGACGCCGCTGGGTAGCTCATCACCATGTTTCAGTCTCTCGATCTTGCGTTTCTTTTCCTCTTGAACTTCAGTAATTTTGATCCAGAATTTATCTATGACTTTCTGCACATCATTCCTGGCAGCAGCGGGTTTGACCCACTTAATGTCGAAGTTTTCTATCTGCTCATAGATAACGTCGTCATCGTCACTGACACCGACTTTCTGCCGTGTAGATGAGTCTATGATATTGACATCAAACTCCTGTTGGATCGAGTCGATCATTTGCCTAAAAATGGTACATTCTCGGGCCCTCATTTGCTTCTCGGTCTCTTTTGTTTCGGTCGCCAGCACCTTCTTTTGTTCATCGCTTCCAGCCCCACGTCTTGTAAAAAGTTCGGTCTTTATCACCACTCCCTCATACCCACTTGGCAGTTCAAGCGAGTCGTTTTTAACATCTTCGCCAGCCCGTCCAAATATAGCATGCAGAAGCTTCTCTTCAGGTGTCAGTTCGACTTTGCTTTTGGGCACAACCTTTCCCACCAGAATATCACCTGAACAGACCCTTGTGCCTTCTCGTACTATCCCCTGTCCGTCAAGATTTCGTAATGCTTTTTCGCCAACGTTAGGAATATCTCGCGTGAATTCTTCCTTGCCAAGCCTCGTTTCGCGGACTTCGGCTGTAAATTCATCAATATGAATGCTTGTAAAGCTGTCATCTTTACAGAGCTTATCACTGACAATAATTGCATCCTCAAAGTTGAATCCATCAAACGAGACAAAGCCCACAAGTACATTCTTGCCAAGTGCCAGCTCACCGGCAGCTGTGCCTCCTCCGTCAGCTATGATTTGTCCAGACTTTACCTTCTGACCCAGGCTGACCACAGGCTTTTGATTCAGGCAGGTCCTTTCATTCAAACCGCTAAATTTGTAAAGCTTATAATCGTCGGTATGATCGATAACGATTCTCGTCGCATCAACTGCTGTGACAACACCACTGTTTTCGGCACGAATCACCATACTTGAGTTCCGACCGACCGTTTTCTCCATGCCGGTAGCAACCAAAGGCGGCTCGGTTTTCAGCAGTGGCACGGCCTGTCGCTGCATATTCGAACCCATCAGTGCCCTATTTGCGTCGTCATGCTCCAGAAACGGGATTAGTGAAGCAGAAACTCCAACAATTTGCTTGGCTGACACATCAACGTAGTCGACGTCCTCACTATTAACCTGGGCCAATTCGCCGCCCTTCATAGCGAGCACCAGTCCTTTTTGAATTTCTTTTGTCTCAGGGTCAAAAGTATTCGGAGCCGCGATAACCGCCTTCATATCCTCATCGGCCCGCAAATAATCGACTTTGTTAGTGGCCTTACCATTCTCCACGCGTCGGTATGGTGTAAGCAGAAAACCATACTCATCAACCGCCGCAAATATTGCCAATGAAGAAATCAACCCAATGTTCGTTCCTTCAGGTGTTTCAATTGGGCAGATTCTACCGTAGTGACTTATATGTACGTCGCGTACCTCAAATCCCGCACGCCTTCTGTTCAATCCACCCGGTCCGAGAGCTGACAGCCGTCTTTCGTGTGTCAACTGACTTAAAGCATTGGTCTGGTCAATAACCTGGCTCAGCTCGCCTCGACCAAAGAAATAATTGATGCTGCTGGCCACGCTCTTGGAATTGACCAGGTCAGCGACGCGCAACGTTACTTCTGCATCCCGTTTGATGCTCATTCGTTCCTGGACTGTTTTGCGAAGCTTCAGCAATCCCTTTCTGATCTCATCCGATACAAGCTCCTCTATCGTCCTGAGCCTTCTGTTACCGAGATGATCTATGTCATCAACCCATCCCTCGTTGTTACGTAAAGCCATGATATACTTTATGGTATTGAGAAAGTCCTCCGGCCGAAGAGTCATTTCATCCTCATTCACCTGCTGGCCGAATTTGCGATTCAGCCTGAAACGACCAACCTTGCCTAAACGATAGCGGTTGGAGTCGAAGAATTTCTCCTCAAAAAACGTCTTTGCCTTTTCCGGATTGGGAGGATTGCCGGGTCTCAACCTCATGTAGAACTTCAGCAGCGCCTGTTCGCGACTCTGGCAGTCATCTTCCGCGAGGGTATTCAGAATAAGCACATCACGGACCTTATCGATTACCTCGAGCTTTTTGATGTCACTTTGTTGTATCAAAGAAACCTTATCGCCAATCTGTGCGCCAGCTTTTACTGTGATCTCACCGGTCTCTGTGTCCACGATTGGCGCTACCGCCCACATAGTAGGTGTCAAATTGCTTACGGCAACGGTTTTTGTCGGATAAATCAGTCGCAGTATCTGCTCGGTAGTGCTGTAATCAGGGCTTATTGCTCGCAGGAAAACAGTCGCAGGTATCTTGCTGGACTGGTCTATCTTGACAACCAAAACATCTTTCTGCGTGACACCAATTTCTATCCAACTTCCCCTGTCTGGGATAACTCTGCCGCCGTGCAGCACTCTATCGCCTTCTTTACTCTCGATAAGAAAATCCACACCAGGGCTTCGGTGCAATTGGCTGACTATGACCCTGACGGCACCATTAATAATAAACTCGCCGCCACCAATCATTACCGGCATTTCCCCAATGTATATTGCCTGCTCGGATAAATCTTCGCCGGTCTCAGAGCGCAGCCTGCAATAGACTTTCAGCGGGTAAGCATACGTCAGACGCAATTGCCGGCACTCAATAGGCGTGTAGTGCGGTTTCTCAAGCTCGTAATACA
>CAYNTC010000110.1:0-7597 GCA_964399795.1 uncultured Pirellulales bacterium
AAACTACGACTGTAATCATCTCTTGGTTAGCGTCATGTATTTGGGCGTTGTTATGTGCCTATATTAACATGCTATACAAAGCATTTTTATATGGCTATAATGTTATCGTTTATAGGCCCATATGTCGAATTTTTACAGAGTAAATTGCAAAACTATTGATGGATTAGCTAATAGCGGTCGAATGTAGAAAGGCATGAATATGAGATTTCTGCAGATAATGCGGCCTTGGCATTGGACCAAGAACATTTTTGTTTTTGCAGCACTGATTTTTGGCAGAAAGCTTTTTGGACCAATTGAAGATTCGTTGTTGGCTATATCCAGGTCCCTTGGAGGTTTTTTTTGTTTCTCACTGGCGGCCTCGGCTGTTTATATTCTTAACGATATAGTCGACCGTGAGGCAGACAAGCTTCATCCTCAGAAGCGCCGAAGGCCAATAGCAGCAGGCGTTGTAACAGTCGAATCTGCAACAGTAATACTTATGCTTTGCGCCTTCACAGCCCTTGTCTGCAGCTACCTTTTAAATTATCGACTGACCCTGGTCATATTGGCCTATATTGTGTTGATGATTTCGTATTCATTTTTGCTCAAACAAGTCATGATTTTAGATTGTGTGGTGATATCAATTGGCTTTTGTCTTCGGGCCATTGCCGGAGCCGTAGTGATAGGAGTATTTATCTCACCGTGGTTGATCATCTGTACATTTGCTTTGTGCCTGTTTCTTGCCTTTTCCAAACGCCGTGGTGAGATAGCTCAGCTTGGTCAGAATGGTGATTTGTTTCGGCAAACGCTTGGAGGTTACACGCCGGAACTGCTGGGCCACATGGTGGATGTCACTAGCGGCTTGGCAGTTGTATGTTTTCTTCTTTATGCGATGGATGATAGAACTTTTAAGATATTCGGCACCAATAATCTAGTCTACACTACACCGCTGGTTTTGTACTGTGTTTTTCGTTTCAGTGCACTCATCCAGAAGGGCAAGTTCACCGGGCCGGTTGAGCTTATCCTCCATGATTTACCATTTCAGATTGGCTTTGTGCTCTGGGTCATCCTTTGCGTCTTAATTATATATGGCGATAAGCTCGGTATCAGTCTTCCTAACATTCTGGCTTCTTGAGTAGGTTCGTGGTTCACAGTCTAGGGACTTAAAACTACAAACCATCGACTTATTATGGCAGAACAAAGGTTACAGAAATTCTTAGCTGCTGCCGGTGTTGACTCTCGCAGAAAATGCGAAGAACTGATACTTGATGGTGTCGTTCGAGTCAATGGCCAAGTAGTAAATGAACTGCCAGCATTCGTTGACCCCGAAAAAGATGCTATAATGATAGCTGGCAAGAGGGTTCGGCCTGTACAAAAAGTGTATTTTCTTTTGAATAAGCCCAAAGGAGTCATCTGCACCAGCAGAGACCCGAAAGGCAGGAAAAAAGCGATTGACCTTATTAATTGCCGTGAACGTGTTTTTTGTGTCGGCAGACTTGACGCTGATACGACGGGCATAATCCTTCTGACCAACGATAGTGAGCTGGCAAACAGGTTGACCCATCCGAGATACAAGGTGCCCAAGACTTATGTCGCCAGAGTGAAAGGTCAAATCAAGCCGGAGACCATTGAGAGGCTGAAAAGAGGTGTCTGGCTTGCCGAAGACAGGACGCAAAGAGCATCGGTCAAGATATTGAAGCGTGGACGTACCGAATCAATGATCGAGATCACAATTCAACAGGGCCTAAACCGTCAAATCCGGCGAATGTTAGCTAAAGTAGGATTATCGGTAAGGTCGCTTAAAAGAACAAGCATCGGCAAACTAACCGCCAGGGGGCTTGGTGTGGGAAAATTTAGAACGTTGACAAATGCTGAAGTCGCATATCTGAGAAAAAAGAAGGAGTGAGTACAAAAAAAGACAAAAAATTATTGTCGGCTAATCGGCTAATATGCAAATGTCGATGAAACATAATTCTACAGCGCTGCTTAGATTAATTTGTTGTTGATAACATCTTTTTGTATAAAAAGTTATGTTAATCATATAAAATCCGAAATACGAATGTCGAAATACGAAACAAATTCAAAATCCAAATTACAAAAATTCAAAACAGTTTTTCACAGACAATAGGTATTTTTGTTTTGAAAATTCGGATTTTGAACATTAGGTATTGTTTCGAATTTCGGATTTAGTGCTTCGTATTTCAAGAAAAGATAACATATTTTTCGCTATCAAGTGGCGCTGTAGTAATAAAACGTTCTCTTAAAAACATCTTCTTAAGGACGCGATTGAAGAGAACCAATGAATGGGTGCCAAAGGCCGAAAAAGTAAGAAACCATCATCACATACAAAGAGAGATATCAAACAGCGAAGGACTTCTCCCAGCACAGGTCTTCACCGGAGCGAGTCAAGGAAGCACCTACCGGTAGAGAAAACGCTAATCTCCAGAATCTTCAAGAGTGAAAAAAAACAGAAGGATAAGGAGAAAATATCAAGCGAGTCGATAACCGGCTGGCGACTATGGTTGTTTCGCATTATAGCAATCGTTGTTATTCCTGCACTTTTATTCTTGCTGCTGGAGATTGTCCTACGCGTTTTCGGCTCCGGCTTTCCCACTACCACGACCATCAAATGCGAAGTAAATGGCACGGCTTTTTACTGTAACAATCATAAATTCGCCTGGCAATTTTTTCCACCTACCATTGCCCGAGAAGCCAGTTCATTTGCATTTCCTGCGGACAAAATGAATAATACCTATCGTGTTTTTGTGATGGGTGCTTCCGCTGCAGCAGGTACGCCAGATGATGCATTCTCTTTTGGACGGATTCTACAGGTAATGCTATGTCAGCGGTATCCACAGGCAAATTTCGAAGTCATTACCGCTGCGATGCCAGCCATAAATTCTCACGTTGTTCTAAAGATTGCTAAAGATTGTGCTCATCACGATGCTGACTTATTTATCATATACCTGGGTAACAACGAAGTGGTTGGACCATACGGAGCTGGAACTGTCTTTACGCCGCTTAGTTCTAATCTGTCTCTTATCCGCCTGCAGATTGCGCTTAAAGCCACTAAGTTGGGTCAATTTATAATAAATCTTTTGAAATCAGCAGGCGTCGGAGATGTCCCTAAGATATGGGGCGGCATGAAAATGTTTCTCGAAAAGCAGGTAAGAGTAGACGACACCAGCTTGGGTATCGTTTATCAGCATTTTCAAAGGAACCTTCAGGATATTCGCTACATTGCCAGCAAGAATGGGATAAATATAATTTTTTGTACGGTACCCAGCAATCTAAAAGACAGCCCACCATTCACATCCCTCCATAGGCCGAATCTAGCAGATACTGAAAAGGGAAAATGGGACGAATTTTACCAGCAAGGAGTCATTTTTGAGACAAACGGCTATTTCAATGAGGCGGTGGCACAATACTTGGCTGCGGGCGAAATTGATGATCGCTTTGCAGATCTGCAGTTTCGGCTGGGCCGATGTAATTGGGCAATGGGCGAATATGACAAGGCCCGAGAGAGATTCACCCAAGCACGTGAATTAGACACGCTTAGGTTTCGCGCCGACACGCGGATTAATAAAATTATTCGGGACATAGCCGGCAGTAAGGCTGCCGACGGTGTATATCTGGTAGATGCTGTCAAGGTTTTTCAAGAAAACAGTCCTCGTGAAACTTCAGGAGAGGAACTTTTTTATGAGCACGTTCACATGAATTTCACCGGCAATTATCTTCTGGCGAGGTCAGTTTTCGAACAGGTGGAAAAGATGCTTCCAGAGCGAATAAAATGTTACAAGGAAAATGAATATCCTACTCCGACCGAGGCAGATTGTGCTCGACATTTAGCGTACACAGATTGGGATCAACACAGGATTGCGGACCAGGTCCTTAGTGATTATATAAAGCAAGCACCTTTTACAAACCAGCTCTATTATGACCAGCGGGTCAGGCGAATGGAACAAGAACTCAAGACCCTCAAGGCTCATCTTTCTCCGGAGGTTCTTAATGAAGTTGAAGCTCAGTATCACCGGGCGATTCAACAAGACACTTCAGATTGGTGGTTACATTGGAAGTACGGCCTATTGTTGGAAGATTTAGAGAAATACAGCGCTGCTGTCGAGCAATATCGTTTAGTTCTATATTATATGCCGTACCATTACGAGGCTTGTGCTAAATTAGGCTTATTATTTGGCAAACAGGGAGATCTGGATGCAGCTATCGCTTATAACAAAGATGCAATCCGAATCAATCCTGTTTACGCCGATGCATATTATAATTTAGGATTTGCATATCACCTTCTAAAAAGGCTCGACGAAGCTGCTGAGCATTATTCTAAAGTGATTGAATTCAGACAGGATTTTGCGCAAGCTTACAATAATCTGGCGGTAGTGCAGTATCAGCAGGGCAAGCTCGATGAGGCTGTCCAAACGTATCGCAATGGCTTGTTATTTGTCCCGGAGGATTTAAATCTGCACTACAATTTGGGCATAATGTTGAGAAAACAAGGGCATAGAGACGAGGCTGTAAAAGAGCTCCTCAGAGCTTTACAGATAGACCCTAATTCCACAAAAGTGCGTAGAGCACTAAGGTCTATCGAAAGTCGTAATTGAAGGGAAAGCAAGTGTCTGCCAAGCAGAGAAAAGGATCGAAAAGTTATTTTAAAAAAAACATCAAACGCCACAAAAGCGGCAGGCACTCTTCAACAGGCAAAGGTAAACACAAAGATATCAAAGAATTACCAGATAAGCGAATAACCGGCTGGCGTCTCTGGCTGTTTCGCGTTGTTGCTCTTACTGTTATCCCAGCGTTGCTATTTGTTCTGCTGGGGCTGGTACTGCGCATCGCCGGTTACGGTTATCCTACCAATGCCATGATTAGGTATAAGGAGAACGGCAAGGTATTTTATTGTGACAATGTCAAGTTCTGCTGGCGGTTTTTTCCGAAAGAAATATCCCGAGAATTTAATCCATTTAGAATTTCTGAGAGCAAATCAGAAAATGCTTATCGAATTTTTATCTTAGGCGCATCCGCTGCTCAGGGTGAGCCGGACGGTGCCTTTGGTTTTGGCCGTTTTCTGAAGGTAATATTGCAGGATAAATATCCGGGCGTGAATTTTGAAGTTATCATAGCTGCGACGGCGGCGATAAATTCCCATGTGGTTTTGGAAATAGTAAAAGATTGTGCGCAGCACGAGCCGGACCTATTCATCGTGTACCTCGGTAACAATGAAGTAACCGGCCCATACGGAGCAGGTACGGTCTTTGCGCCACTTTCGCCGAGTTTGTCTGTTATCCGGATGGGCATTGCTGTTAAAGCTACGGGGGTGGGACAATTGCTGACTAATATTATAGAATGGGCGAGCACCAAAAAAGGGAGACCAAGAGCCTGGCGCGGATTAGAAATGTTCCTCGAAAAGCAGATACCGGCGGATGATCAACGCTTGGAGACAGTATATCAGCACTTCCAGAGAAATCTGCAAGATATTGTCCAAATTGGCCGTGACGAAGGGGCAAAGATAATTCTTTGTACTGTGGGCAGTAATCTCAAAGATAATCCGCCATTTGCATCGTTGCATCGTCCGGATTTGACCGAACAGGACAAGGCCAAGTGGGATAATTTATACGCCCACACAGTGGAGTATGAATCAGCAGGCAGATACGCCGAGGCGGTGGAATCCTATCTGGCGGCTGCTGAAATAGATAGTTCTTATGCAGACCTTCAGTTTCGCCTTGGGCGTTGTTATTGGGCATTACAGGATTATGATTCTGCGAAGCTAAGGTATATTAAAGCGCGCGAACTGGATACGCTGCGGTTCAGAGCTGATACGCGGATCAATGAAATCATTCGAAGTGTGGCGAATTCTTGGGCTGGCAAAAGTGTTTATCTGGCTGATGCTGTTACGACATTCGAGAGCAATAGCCCTTATGGAACTCCCGGTAATGAAATATTCTATGAGCACGTGCATTTGAATTTTTCGGGAAATTATCTGCTGGCTAAGACTGTTTTTGAGAAAGTAAAAAAGCTACTTCCTCAGAAGATGACAACTGGCCAAATCGATAATTCTTTATTAACCGAAGCTGAATGTGCCGAACATTTGGCTTATACACAGTGGGACCAATATATAATTGCTGATGAAGTTCTTAAAAGGTTTATTGTAAAGCCGCCTTTTACTAATCAGCTATACCATGAAGAGCGAATAAGAATAATGGAGCAGGAGTGCAGTGCTCTCAAGGCTAACCTCACTCCGGAGACGCTCAAAGAATCCGCTGCACAGTATCGCCAGGCAATTCAAAACGCCCCAGAGCCCCGAACTGGCTTCGGGGTATACCTGAGATGGAAATACGGCAGGCTACTGGCCGAAGATTTGAAAGACTACAAAGCTGCGGCTGAACAGTTTCAGTTTATTCAAAGGTCCATACCTCATTCTTATGTAATGTATAACGCATTGGGCTCTGTATTTAGAGCAACAGGCAACTTTAATAAGGCTGTTGATTATTATAAGGCTGCGATACGGATAAAGCCCACCTGTGGCGAGGCGCATTATTATCTCGGCTGGATATACCAAAAGCAGAACAAAATCAAAAAGGCTGAAAAGCATTATGGCAAAGCAATACAATTCTGGCCCGATTCCGTCGTTGCATACAACAGTTTAGCAGATGTACTTTATCGGCAGGGTAAGATTGATGAGGCAGTCGAGATATGTCGCAAGGGTTTGGTGCTTATACCGGATAGCTCACTTTTACACTTCAGTCTTGGTCTTCTTTTACATAAACAGGGACATAAAGACGCTGCTATCAAAGAACTTCGTATTACTCTCCAGTTAGACCCTAATTCCATTGAGGCGCGTAATATATTACAGGCAATGTTGAAAGGTTCTTCTCACGTCCCTCAATAAATTGAGTAGCTAAATATTTATCAGCCTTCGGTTGATTTAGCCCTCAAATTTATTTGAGGGGTTCACTTTAGAAAAGTGGATAAATAAATGGTGCTATGGCTGTGCCGCCGAGCAAAACAAGTAATCCCATAAGCAAGAGAATGATTAGTATCGGCAATAACCACCATTTTTTATTGTGCTTAAGAAAAAACCAGAATTCTGAAAGCAGAGAGGGACGTTTTTCTTGGGCAATCTTGTTGAACTCGGTGTTTTGTTTCTTTTTTGTCTTTTTAGCCATTCATAGCCTCCAGTTTTTTCAGAACTGATGGAAATATCGATCGGTGGTATCCGGCGGTCGATACGTGAGCCAATAGCTGTCGGCGGCTGAGTCAGATTTGCGGCAGAGTGGGTCGCGGCCAATTAAGCGAAAGACAAGTCCGAGCGGCGTAAGTATTAGAAAATAAAAGGTCGCCAGCAATATGAAGCTCACTATCCAGCCGATCGGTATTGTCATCAGAGTTAAGCCAATGTAAATTACCCTGGTTAATTTAACTGAAATTATGCTGCTTAGAAAGATTGCAAAACCAACGCCGGAGATTACTAAGACCCAATGAATTCCAAGTCCCTTGAGTATGTAGAGCAACAAAGATATAACGACCAGCGCAATTATGGCGATAATACCAAAATTGCGAAGGTCTTTTCGTTTAGGATTCCAGTTTATTTCGATTAACGACATTTTAA
>CAYNTC010000111.1:0-7491 GCA_964399795.1 uncultured Pirellulales bacterium
ATATTTTCTCTGGCCAGATTCTTCGCTTCACTTCGTTTCGCTCAGAATGACAAGGTGATAGATGTCTTTGCAAATTAATACGCCTGAGGCGTATAAAAGACTTATCAATAATAATGTTAGTAAATCGGTCAGTTTGAGTTATGTTAATTCAAGCTCGCTGGATTCGCTGGGATATGCGAAACTAATATAAGCAAGCTCTCGGAGTCACTACTATCATCCGGTCTACTGCTGAGAGTCGTTTAGGCCATCTGCATCTCGCCAGCGAATACATCGAACCGAGGGCCAAACTGTTGTAGATAGTACAACGAATATGCGCGTATGAAAACCAACAGTGGCAACATCAAGACAGTGCCGATATAGGGTATTGCCAAAATGCACGCTGCGCAGCAGCATGTCACGCACACAGCAGCTATGACTATAGCGCCTATAGCCATTGCAATGACAATTTGAAAAAGGATATAAAGGAAGAAACGCGCCTTATTTGCCGACAACAGTGCCAAGAATTGCCGCCAAGCGGCTACACAACTTGTCGTCCCCAAGAACATGATGGGTACCACAAAGTCCGCTGTGAATTTGGCCACCAACGAGAATCCAATAATTATACAGATAAAAGCAACGATATTCACAATCAAGCCAATTATGGGCAAGATGTATATGTGATCAGCAAATTTCAGAGCGAGCACAAGCAGCACAGTGATGACAAGAAAAAATATCACCACTAATGCGCAAAGAATTGCCAAGACAATTCGGAACAGAAAAAGGCTATTGCCTTGCCGCTGGAACTTTTTCCAAGGAACTTTAACTTCGGCCTTATTGTTCGCAACACAATGCAGGAACATGAATCGTCCTCGGCTACTGAGCCATTTTATTACGAGCCAGAGCAGTATTATCAGCGCACCAACCATCACCGCAATCGTACCAAACCAAGCCAGATTCTCGATAATGAAGTCCTTTGCTTTTTCTATCTCCATCTCGATCTTCTCTGCTGAATCGACTTCGTATCTTGGGCCACCACCAAAGTGGGGGCCACCGAAGTTTGGTCCGCCAGTACCGCTTCCAAAGTATGCAAGCCAGGCACAAAATCCGATGACGAACCATTTTTTCAGGTCGAAAGGCTGAAATAAAATAGTCTTTACTCCGGTGATCGATGGATTGATTGGATCGAGCACACTTACTCTGGATGGGCGCTCAGCATTCATAATATGAATCCTCCCAAATAAACGAGCCAGTTAACAATCATAGCTATAAGTACTGTAAACGTAAAAAATGAGCTAATTCTGATAAGGCCAGACAGCAATACCTCTAAACCAGCACCATAAAACAAAGTAATTACAGCAGCTAAACCCATGATTTTATCCCAGTTGATTCCTATGAATCGACTTTGTCGCTGTGGTGTGACCTCGGCATCCGGCTGTTTGAGTTTCTCAATGGTAGAGTGAATCAAGTTGTCAACAAATCCGGCACTCGGTGTGCCGGATTCATCAGATAATTTGACCAGACGCGATATATTCTCTTCGAGATTATTTTCTTTGTTTTTCATTATCTCTGTCTCTGTCATTTGTTGTAAATGTACGTTCGATTTCTTCGCGAAAAGAAATCCTGGCTCGATAAAGTAAACTGTATACAGCTTTTTCAGTAATGCCTATCTGCCGGCTTATTTGCCGTGCTGAAAGGCCCTGCATATACTTAGCTTTTAACACGCTGCGTTCGCTGCTTGCCAATCTGGCCAAAGCCGCCTTTACGGCTGAGATTGTCTCTTTCTGCTCCAGAACCTTGTCAGGCAACGGCTCTTTATCAATCAAACTAATGTAGGTACCGATGTCGCCGTTGACATTTAGCTGACTCGTACGTTTTCTTATCTCCAGACGGATGTTGTTGCGAGCGATGCCAACTATCCACTTTTCAGGACTTGCTCTTGAAGGGTCGTAGCTGTTGCGGCCTTTTACGGCATCAAAGACAGTCTTCTGAACCAGTTCTTCAGCGAGTGATGGATTTGTCCAGCATTTTATAAACATGCCATAGAGCAATGGTATCTGGCGGCTCAAAAATTCTCGCCAGATATCAGGATCACCCTGAGATATACCCGCCCAACCGTATTGGTCGCATGCATCTGACACGCTTTCTTATATTCCTTACAACAAGACTCTACTTAGTATTATGCGCAGAACGGATGAATTACTCACATTTTTTTACATATATTCTACACATAGAGAAATGCTCCACGATTTAAAATGTGACATTTGCGAAAAACTGGAATCAATAGCAGGCAAACAAAAGATGCGATCAGATGGAGTTGATAAAACTGAGCTTGCAAGGCTTTTTCTACTACCGCCCTGCTATTTGCAGTGCGATCTTAATCGATTCTGTATGTTCGGTCGTGTTCTAGAGTTCGCCTTGCTCTGGTACAGGATGTATTTATCTGAACCTGCGGCTGCTTGCCAACGGGCATGTCTATTCTGACCTTGAGGATCGAATTTTGTATTGGCATTTTTGTGATGTCCAATTCTACGGTGTTATTGAATACTTCAGTGTCTTCATTATGCAGGCTTGCCCATGCCAAGCCGCTTGCTATTAGGTCGCGCTCGGCGGCCTTCAAGTAGGCCTGATTTGTCTGAAATAACAATGTTTTTGAATCTTCTATCAGAACAAATGTCACAATACTAATCAATGTCATTATGACTATTACAAATAAGAGTACAAAACCATTTTTGTGGATCTCTTTCATGTTAATTTCCAATTTTTTCACAAAACACCAGTAAAAAATACATGCGAATTGGCCATCTTCTTTTGGTATTTCTCACGAAGCTTTAGCTTAATATAGCTCTTCACTTCAACGGCATACCCGTTATCATTTTCTCTCCAGAGGCGCCAGCTAATCTCAGCAGTAGGCAATGACCAAACTCGCATATTCGCACTGTCAATATCCTTATCATTCGTAAAGGTGTATCTGATAACTTCGTTTTCTCCCAGTTGATAGCAAACTATATTATCTTCTAACTTGATCAGCAGAGATTCACCATCTGATGTCCATTCAGCGAACGATTCCGGCAACTCAACTGCTTGGTCGATGTCACTGCGAAGCTGATTCAACATACTAACTAATGTCTTGTTCTCCTGGACAACCCGTGAAGCTCGTGGAATATCTCTGACAATATCTCTAAATACTGCGTCTAGGACGACCAGAACAAAAGGAAGGGTCACTACCACAATTAAAACTTCGACAAGAACGTAAGCTTTACGCATGCCTATTACTCCTGAATTGCTAAGCGGCTCTGCTTGGCATCAGTCTGTTGATTTAGCTGAGACAAAACGTACCTGCTTAACTTGATTTCTACTTTGTTACGATAACTTTTCCCACTCGTGGTCACCTCGATCAGCTCCATCTGCTCCCACTGGCCTGTTCCGTGAGAACGATTGACCGAAACGTCAAGATTCGGCCAAAGCCGATTAAATTCTTCGGTGGGAATCCCTTTGCCAACGGCAGTGAAACTATCAAGCTGAGCCTGTGCGGCTGATATACACTGCTGCCTGACCAATTGATAGCGATTGAACCTGGCATAAGCATCCAGTGACAATGCAAATAACACCAAGAGAATTCCCAGAACTGATAGTGCAACTATCATCTCAGCCAACCAAACACCACGATACCTTTCGTACTTACAATTCATAGCTCTGCTCGATAAAGTCCTATGGATAAACTGCACCGGAGAAAACGCTAATTATTTTCATACATGGAGAGAAAAACGCATATGCTATGAAACCTACCATAAGCCCGATAGTGATTACAATACAGGGCCACATTATGAATCTTGCGAGATTGACCCGATAGCTATAGTTCCAACGATAGAATGACTCAAGGGTCTCAAGAATTGCTGGTGCATTAGCCTGATTAACCTTGTCGTCAAAGGCCCAGGCCAGAGTGTTGCCCAGTCCACTCTCTCTTGCCGAAGCAGCGATGTTGTCGCCACGCTCTACCTTTATCAGCCACTTCCGCAATTTTTTTCTAAAACAGTTGTTCACATCCAGACGTAGCGTGTTGGAAATTGCGTCATTGACGGTGCAGCCAGCGTTAAGTGAGAGCCGCAGGAGTTCAACAGCCTGCACCATCGCGTAGTTCTTTTCAAACCACCGCACTATAGGCAAACGCCACTTAATGAAATCTCCGATTCGTGAGATCAGGTATGGCTTCTCGGTCCTGCGTGGCCGAAACCTGACACGGATTAATAAGCATGCTATCACCAAAGCGATAAATGCCAGAACGACCCAACCTGACAGCCCAATCCCGTATGTCACAAACTCGCCCACATCCACTAAAAGCTGAGTGGACAGAGGTAGAGAGCCTCCGAATACCTCCGATAACACCGTTGCGAATTGCGGAATTACTATCCTCAATAATCCGAGTACTATGAAAAACATGACTGTCAAAAGGATCAAAGGATAAAATGGGTGTATCGGCTTGAGCTTTCTTCTCTCTTCTGCTCTGGCAACAAAATCCGCCTCAATAGCTCCAATTGCTTGAGGAAGCTGGTCAATCCGCTCCGCCGCTGCTATCATAGCCACAGCATAGCTCGGGCATGTCGGATAACCACGTTTTATTGCCTCGCTTAAAGAATAGCCCTGTACAAGCCAGTTCTTGACGCGCTGCATGGTTCTTGCATACGTACCTTTTTGTCCACTCGCTGCCGATTCCAACGCCATAGGCAACGGAAGATTCTGCCGCATACTCGAACCAATCGTAGAGAGAACGTTCGCAGCAGTACCATGACTCGATTTCAAAATCCAGACCAAGACTACCGCTGTAATTACACTTAAGGTTACAAAAAACAGCAGTGCAGCAAGCAAAACACCTCCAGCTAAAAACACAATAATAGCGGTAAATATGAACATAAAGATCATGAAACTTACAAGAATCAATTTTGCCACTCTCTGAGGCCATTCTTCGATATCGGTTAGACGCATTGAAACTCGGATAGCTACCAGGGTAGCAATGATCATAACAACGGCCAAAAATACAGCCTCAAAAATAGCAGTATCATCGTATGCGGTAAGGGCTGAACCGACAAAGAGAAAACAGGTAACCGGCAATGTGACTACCGCAAGACCGGGTTTCTTCAAACCAAGCAGCACATAGAGAATCGTAATTAATACTCCAATGATTGAAAACATAGCTCCACCAAATTAGACCCCAGATAAACTCGATATTAATTGTATTATCGGCAAGAACATCGCAAGGATGGCCATCGCCAAAATTCCACCTACGAAAATCAGCATTATTGGCAATAAGACCGCCCGCAATTTTGATTGTCCAAACCTTGCCTGCTCGGTATACATTTGGCCCAAGCTGTAAAGGTTATCCTGCAGTTCATCTCGTTGCGTACCCAGTTGAATTGAATACAAAAACAGCCTTGGAATCATTCTGCAGAAATGCCCTGCCTCCAGGATGTTTGTTCCCTGCTCAAGCTGTCTGGCGAGCATTTCACTTTCCAGGATTAACCTCTCACTGCCGGTTGCTTCCGCAGCCAATCTCAGGCAGTTCGGCATATCAGTACCAGCCGCTACCATCATCGACATAGCCTCAGCCATTCTGCTAAGGATGCTGCTACGGTAGATCTTTCCCACAACTGGAAGAGTTAAGACGATTGATTCCTTAAATCTGCGCCCTGCTGGAAATGATGAAAGTGCAGATAGAAGAAAAATTATCGCGGCAATCAAAAAGCCCACAGTTATCCAGAAGGGCACTACATTTCTTGCCATCCGCAGAAAGAGGGCTGTGACAGGATTTAATCTACCATGAACCATTCCGGTCATTTCAGCAAGGATCGGCTCGAATTGGGGGATTACGAACATAAATACAAACGTTAATAAAATTGCTGCCAAGGTCAGAACAACAGCGGGATAGCTGATCGCCTCGAATATTATCCTTCGTGTCTGATTAGCCAGTTCCAGATGCCGGTTTAGATTTGTAAGCATTTCACTTAGTCTTCCGGTCTGAACACCAGCCTTAAGTATTCGTCCATAAAGAGGTGGAAAACGTTTTTGTCTTTTCTCGAATGCCTGTTCAATGCTTACGCCTGCTTCGAGTTCGTCAGCAATATCTTCAATAAGGCGGCGCATTGACTTTGAGCTGACGTCGTGGGCGAGCTCACGAAGCCCCTTTTCCAATGGTATTCCCGCCTTAGTGATCGAGGCAAGCTGCTGATTAAAAAGTAGAAACTCGCTCCTGCTTATAGCTTCCTTAGGCTTTTTAGGTTTAGCCTTTTCAATCGAATTTACAGCAAGCTGCATCTGCTTAAGCAGCTCGTGTGCCTCTTGAAGCGAGCCAGCTTCAATCGTCCCGGTCATGAGTCTGCCCGCCGATGTCAGTGCCTTATATTCAAATGCCGCCATTTTTTTGTCCTCTACTTGACGAAACAAATAACTTGTCCCGAATGTCACTTTCGCATAGTTAACTCATAATGAATCGTGTCTTTTTCGGTCCCGGCTCGTGTGGGTTCGGCTGCAAGAACCGCTCCTGCAGCAGTTCGGCGATATACAAATGACTCTCCGGTCAATGGATCATCCGGAACTTCAACTTCGTTAATTTCGCTGAGCTTATCCGGCAATTGTCCTTCATGCTCCGCTGCATAAATCCGAATCGCCTCTATGCACTGCAAAACATTCAAGTTACTATCTAACTTCTTCGCGACCATTCGTACTCTTTCGTGCGCAGGTCCAAGCTGCTGTTCAAATTGCTTACGAAGCGCATCGTTCGCAACCTGCTCAAGACGAGCACGCTTCTCACTTTCTATCGCCTCTTCCATATCTATAAATGGCTCCGGCAGATTCTCAAGTGCCCAATACAGATTCGGTGCATTCTCGCCCTGTATGAACTGCTCGACATCTCTACACATAAGCGCGCTAACAGCCGCTCCTATTAGTGCCTGTACAATAATTGGAGTTTGTCCCAAATGCTTGGCCATTCCAAAGCCGGTCTGCATTGCTGCCATGGCTCCATCATATTCGCTGCGAGAAATTTCCAGTCTCGCCCACAGCCCAATAACAAAGGCAAGATACCGGCACCGACTCTGAATTGCAGGTTGTGCCCCTGGCTTATACTCAGGCCAGTTACATTCTCCGCACCTTGCTGCCCTGGCAACAAGCCTCAGGCTCTCCATATACTGCTGTAGCGTCTTTTCTGCCTGCTCCTGTGGAAATTGCTCCAGCGGCAGATTCAACCACTGCCTGATCTGGTCTATATTCGCACCCTCCGGTAGCTTCTCCAATGCTTGTTCATACAATAGTACTGCATCTTCGTCTCGCAATTCCTGTTTGGGCAGCAGCGAGTACTCGTTAGCATCTTCGGACAACTTTGCCGGCCAGATCACCAACTTGGCTTCCCGCCCGAATATCGGCATAGCTGCAATATGCAAACTAATCAGACAAATTGATAAGACTGTCGTAAAATTCATTGATCGCCTGTTCATTAACCTATGATGCAGAATGTGCAATCCC
>CAYNTC010000112.1:0-7463 GCA_964399795.1 uncultured Pirellulales bacterium
AGGTCCGCTGACACTACCCATGTCCGTTATTCTGATGCTGAGATATTTAGCGGCAGCCCTCTCCGCCGAAGCGGCTGCGAAGGCCGGATCACCCTGTCCCTGATACTTGGCTTCTGCCCTTGCAATATCCATCCCCATCACTTTTGTCCGCCCACCAGAAGAATCGCTTTTCTTTATACCCTGCACGCTGTCAGGCAAGAGCTCCTTAAGCCTGTGAAAGTCAATAGGCTCGACGACCTTGCCCTCATTCATCTTGGCCAGAGCTTGTTGGGCCTGCTCGGTTTTGGCATCTAGGCCACCAGCAGCCAATTGTTCCTGTGTAGCTTGGCCGCCAGTCGGCATAGCTTGTTGTGCCGGCATTTCAGAAACTTTTGATTGCGGAGTTGAGCCTGACTCAGTGGGGGCTTTTGCCTGCTGGCCGCCTTGTTGCTCTGTCTGTTCTTCTTCCCGGCTCCCGCACCCAGCACTCAAGAACATGATGAAAAACACAACTATGGTGATTGCACTTATAAACTTGCTTGACATAAGTAACTCCCTTCTAAAAAAAACCTGCCGATCCAAAGGCCGTTAGAAACCGCGATTAATAATCACGATCTGCCATAGTCAGGTACATTTTGAACAGCTCAGAGAGAAATGTCAATCACTATATATACTATCTTTGGTGTCTTTTCTCTACTGGAATTTGCACATAGTGGGTGAGATAGCAGTTCGCCAAGAAATTACTTTTTGTTCACCGACATCCGTAATTCAATCTGGTAAAATCATTTTCTTTCTAAAGAAATGCTGGTGACATCGACCGTAGAGGCCTGAGATTTATCATTTTATGGACTTCGTTAGCAATTTGACTACGGCATCATCCTGGCATAGTACAAATAAGAAAGCCGTGGGCTGACCAACGCCCACGGCCAACAGATTGTTACATGCGCAGCCCCCCAAATGCTACAATCTGATTTATCCAGGTTAATGGCGGATACTTATTATATTACTCAAACTGACCGTTTTTATTGTCATGCTGAGCCGACCTCGCTCCGCCGAAACGGCTACGCAAAGGCGAGAAGGCGAAGCATCCGGCTTTAGCAAAAGAAAATCCATATTTTCTCTGGCCAGATTCTTCGCTTCACTTCGTGGAGTTTACCCTTGAGCGGAGCGAAGGGCTCAGAATGACAAGGCGATATATGTCTTTGCAAATTAATACGCCTGAGGCGTATAAAAGAATTATCAATAACAATGTTAGTAAATAGGTCAGTTTGAGTATATTAGTTGCGTATCTTCAATACTCAACTATCGCCTTGAAGCTCTTTTTCTTCGAGCTTTTGCTTCAAGTACTTACCCATACGCCATGCTGCATCCTTACTAAAATCAACGCACTGGTGCATTCCTTTGTTAAAAGACTGCACAACTTCATCTGATTTGAGCGATGAATAAACGCATCCCTTTCTCACTGGCTGGTTAATCCGACGCTCGGGTTCAGGAGCCAAGAAGTATATTGCAGTAGCAAAACCAGCAAAATACACGATGATTAATGATATGAGTTTAATTCTCCAGCCCTTCACTAAGACTCTCCCCCTTCTCCGAGGTTAGTGTTTTTTTACCGGCCATTCCCCCCAGCCAACTATTGCACGTCTCTATCAAAAATTTACGATAAAAAACCGCAGATGCCAAATTCAGATTTGAGTTTTTGTCCGTAATTTTTTGTCTTTGGTTATTTCCTGGATAATATGGTACAATTTCATTCCAAAGACAGAGGAAAGGTAAGTCTCTGGAAATAAACTGGGGCAATGGATACAAAAAAGAAAATAGAATACTGGCTGGATATCGCTAATTACGATTTGTCCAGTGCAAAAGCGATGCTGGAGTCAAAAAGGTTTCTGTATGTCGGCTTTCTTTGCCATCAGGTAGTGGAGAAATGTTTGAAAGCCTACTTCTGGCATACTCAAAAAAAAGAGCCGCCTTACAGTCATAATCTCCTTTTTCTTTCGGAAAAATCAAAATTTGACCGGCTCGCCGATGAGGATCACTTTTCGCTCTTCAACGAACTTATGCCGCTTAATATACAGGCCCGCTATCCTGAAGACAGGGAGCTTTTATTGAAGGCGCTTACCGAAAGTAAATGCAAAGAGCTATACATGAAAACAAAGAGATTCTACGCATGGATAAAAAAATTATCGAAATAGCCAAGCTTTACACCCAAAAAGTAAGAAGCTATATGCCTGTAAGTATGGTGATACTTTACGGCTCACATGCCAGAGGAACTGCTGGAAAAAATAGTGACATAGATATCGCTGTGGTGGTGGATAAATTTCGTGGTGATTATCTCAAGACAAGTTCTGAATTATTTAATCTTGTTCGCACTATAAATAAGCGAATCGAACCCGTGCTCTTGTGCCGTGAGAACGACAAAAGCGGGTTTCTGGACAGCGTGCTGAAACACGGCAAGATTATCTACAAGTCGAAAAATTAACTCCTTTTTTTGTAACCGTTCACAGCAAAAAATGTGGTTTTTGGCTCCTTATGGCGGTTTTGCAATTGATGAAGGCCATTTTGAGCCGTGATACGGCTGCAAATGGGCGATAATAGCCTGTAGTCGCCGTTTCTACACCGTGAACGGTTACTTTTTTTTAACACGGATTAACATAGACGCCATCCCGAGCGTAGCCGAGGGATTTACACTTGGAAATGGCAAAAAATTTGATTTTTCAAGGTAGATTGTGTATTCTATTATCAGACTTAGCTGAGCATCCAGGACTGAAGCGTAGAGCGTACAGCTAGGAGGAAAAGAACTGAATGCTCAGAAATTAAAATGAGCAAAGAGGTTTGATTTATTTAGGAGGGCAAGAAATGTGCAAATCAGTAATTAGTTTCTTGATATATCTTATTATTTTTTTTGCTTTTACTGCGGTCTCTTCTGCCCAATATTCCGGTGGCAGCGGCACAGAGCAAGATCCGTACAGAATTGCAACGGCACAAGATTTGATTGCTCTTGGAGCCGATGCAAACAATTACTCGTCACACTTTGTCATGACTGATGACATAGACTTTTCGGGCCGCACTTTTCACGACGCCCTCATTGCTCCTTATATTTATAATCGATTTTCGGGGCAATTTCAGGGTACGCCCTTTATGGGCACATTTAACGGCGATGGTCACAAAATTACTAGCCTGAGAATATATACTAACGCTCCATCCCAAATTCAAAATATTTGTCTCGGCCTATTCGGATGTATCGAGGCAAGCGGTCAAGTCATTAACCTAAACATGGATAATGTCGGAGTCTCGGGCGACTATTCAGGATTCTTTGGTGGTCTGGCAGGAATAAACTATGGTACAATTATAAACTGCCATATTGTGGGTGCTAGCGCTATACAAGCCAGGTATGATTCCAAGATGATCGGTGGGATGATAGGAAGAAACGTCGGAACTATCACAAACAGTCACGCCACGAGCGACATAATTGGCGGCCGCGGCGATGATTCATATGTGCCTGGGGGTTTGGGGGGATTGGTAGGAAGGAATGTCGGCACTATTGCCTACTGCTACGCTACGGGTCACGTTAGTGCCGGCAGTAAATCGAAAGGGCTTGGTGGGCTGGTAGGAAACAACTTGGGTGGTACTGTCACTAATTGCTACGCTATAGGTAACGTAACTGGCCTTGATGATTCATATGGGCTCGGGGGGTTAGCTGGATATAATGACGGCTTTATTACAAACTGCTACGCTATGGGCGATGTAACTAGCGGAAAAGTTTCAACTTGGCCTTGGGCCGGTGGGTTGGCAGTAGCTTATGGACTCGGCGGTCTGATAGGAGACAACTTAGGCACTGTTATTGACTGCTACGCTACGGGTCTTGTGGCTGCCTCGATTAACTCAAACCGGCTCGGCGGGCTTGTAGGGAGGGGAGTTGGTGTGATTAACTCATACTGGGACATTCAAACCAGCGGATATTCGCGCAGTGGTGGAGGCTGTGGAAAAACAAGTGCAGAACTGAGGGATCCTAATACCTTTGTTGGATGGAATTGCAGTGGAGAAATCGCATGGACTATCGACTCAGGCAGCAACTACCCAAGACTTGCCTGGGAAAACAAGCCCGGCATTCCTATACCTTATCGAAAACTGTCAGATTTCCTCGCTGGTTCCGGCACGGCCGACGAACCATACCAGATTTCCTCAGCCGACCAGCTTGACAAGGTAGGTAGATTCCCTTCTGAGTGGGACAAACACTTTATCTTAATGGAAGATATCGACTTATCCGGTTATTCCGGGGACAGCTTTCATGTAATTGGCACAACAGAGAACGAAAGCTTTACCGGTGTATTCAACGGCAACAGACACGCCATCAAAAATTTCATCTATGATGGAGGATCAATTTCAGGGGTGGGAGTTTTTGGATATACGGCCGGCCTCGTCAAAAACTTGGGATTACAGAATGTGATTATTAATTGCGGGTACTATTCCGGGTGCCTGGGGGGACTGGCTGGGTATAACGATGGCATTATTTCAAACTGTTACACCACAGGAATTGTAAGCGGCTCAATTGAATCGGTATCGATCGGAGGGCTCGTAGGATTCAACAACAGGGATATTGCCAAATGCTACTCTACAGTCAATGTAAACAGCGGCGACGATTCATACTATATCGGGGGTCTGGTTGGAAACAACAAGTCCTGTATCGGCGACTGCTACGCTACAGGAAATGTAACTGCAGGTAAGAACTCAGAGCTAATCGGTGGTTTGGTAGGACTAGATCACTACGGCTATATCGCCAGCTGCTACGCGACAGGAAAGGTAACAGGTGGGGAGAACTCAGAGCAACTCGGCGGCCTGGTAGGAGGATGTCCAGGATTTATGTGCCCTGGTTCCTTATTAACACCCTCGTTTTGGGATGTCCAGACTTCGGGCCAATGGGAAAGTGCCAACGGAATACGCAAAACCACTGTGGAAATGAAGACAAGTAGTACTTTTATCGATGCCGGTTGGGACTTTGTCGGCGAGACGGAAAATGGAACCGAGAATATTTGGTCAATTTGCGAAGGAACGAATTATCCACGCCTAATATGGCAAATTCCCACAGCTGATTGGCTTTGTCCTGATGGTGTAGGATTGGAAGATTTTAGCTACCTGGCCCAGTTCTGGATGATTCCAGAAGTTGGTAATACACCAGCCGAATTTGATAAAGATAACATCGTCGGAGTTAGTGACCTAATGATTTTCTGCGAACAGTGGCTTAATGGAAGATAATTCATAAAAGCTCATCCAAAATTCCTTTTAAATTTTTACAGACAATCGCAATCTCATCCTTACTGAGCTTGTTATAGAAAGGCAAAGCAATTGTCCTCTGTGACACTGACGCGGTGATTGGGAAATCTCCCTGGCCATAACCAAACTGCTCTGCAATAAAAGGCTGCAAATGCACAGGTGGAAAATAGTTGCCAACCTCAATGCCTCGGCTAACCATCGCCTCCAGCACACGGTTGCGCTGCTCCAGAGTAAAACCATCTGCAAGACGAACGACAAAAACAAACCAGCTCATCTCACAACCATCCGGTTCAAAAGGTACTATCAGCCTCTCGTCGTCTGCAAGCATTTCCTGATACCACCTCGCCACCTGTCGTCGGTGAGCCTTGATTTCGTCGATCCGGCTAAGCTGTACAATCCCAAGAGCACAATTTATATCACTAAGCCGAAAATTATAGCCGAGCCGTTCATGTCCTAACCAGCCACCTTCCTTTCCTCTGCCTTGATTGCGAAGTGAAACGCACATATCAGCCAGCGCCTCATCGTCCGTAAGAATCATGCCCCCCTCACCACTTGTTATCTGCTTATTTGGATAAAAACCAAAGACGCTCATTGTACCGAACGTCCCCACCATTTTCCCATTCAACGAGGAGCCAAGCCCTTCGCAACTGTCCTCAATCACCGCAAAATTATGCTTGTTAGCCATTTCACAAACTCTATCAATACCAGCAGGATTGCCAAAAACCTCTACCGGCAAAATGGCCTTTGTCCTATCAGTAACTTTGCTTTCGATCTGACTGTGATCGATGTTCAAACTCACTGGGTCTATGTCGACAAAAACCGGCTTGGCACCTGCCATCATAATCGGTGTCGCAGAGGCAATGAAGGTAAACGGTGTAGTAATAACCTCATCACCTGGCCCAATGCCCAAAGCACGCATACACAGAAACAATCCGCTTGTCCCACTGTTAACAGCGACAGCCCGTTTTCTGCCGATGTACTTTGTGAACGTCTCTTCAAATTTTCCAACCTTTGGACCAAGGGAGAGGTTGGGACCCTGAAGTACCGCACAAACTGCTTCAATTTCTCTGTCCGTAATGTCAGGACGTGATAAATATATCCGTATCGAATCTCTATTCATCATTCTCTCGATTACCTGCAAACTTGCCCCCCCATAGATTTGTAGCATTTTACCGTTTGTAGCTGATAAATAGAAGCCATTTTCCGTGACAGCCCACACGAACTAATCCCGAAGCATCTACGTAGTTTTATTAAACATATTTCTGGAAGAAACCTTCGATTATAGGACCCTAAAGCTCAAAAATTGCTATTTATTAAGCGTAAAAGCCCCATAGCAACTTCTCTTTAAATGCGCCCCTCGCTAACGCCGAATTACAATACGGTAAAAATACGCGACAACGAGGGTAAAAAGATGGCAAAAGGCAAAAACGTGCTGACGACAGGCGACGTTGCACGAATCTGTAACGTCGCTCCTCGAACAGTCTCAAAATGGTTTGATAGTGGCCAGCTTAAGGGATATCGCATACCAGGAAGTAAGGATCGTCGAATCCCATTAGGTGAGTTGATCCGCTTCATGAAGATGCATAACATACCCGCTAACGCACTTCCAGTGGGAAAGATCAGAATCTTACTCGTCGATACAGACAAAAAATCGGCCTCAGAACTCACCAATGCCCTGAGATCAAAAAATGACTATGACGTGCAAATCGTACAAAACAACTTTGAAACTGGTGCCACTATACAAAGTTTTGCCCCACACGTAATCCTGATCAATATGTTCGCCGATGGTGTTGACGCAACAGCAATCTGTAAGGGCATCCGGAATAACGAAGATATGCAGGCAATTAAAATCATAGCCTTAACGAACAATCTGAGCAGTTCTGAAGCTACTACTTTATTGCAAAAAGGTTTCGATGCTTACATATCTGACTCTTCTAATACCAACGAAGTAATTAAGACAATCGAAGAGTCAATTGCAATAATTTATTAGAAACCATCCATTGGTCATAGCCGCAAACCAATGCAAAAGGCCGGTCTGGAAAAGACCGGCCTTTTTTCTCCCTGCTATCATTGTCTATCACACGACGTACATCCGTTAACACAGTCTGCAAATAAAAAACTCGTTACCATCCCAATTTGTCGAGTAGACATAATATGTAGTAGCCACTATTTAATCTGACAAACAGGCTCCTTCTGTCTGTAAGGTATTG
>CAYNTC010000113.1:0-7454 GCA_964399795.1 uncultured Pirellulales bacterium
GACATCCTCTATCGCGAAGATATTGGCTGGTTCGGAGGTCGCGACAATCAAAGTGTCCTGCTCAATTTTGATAGGTACGATGCCACTTGTCTTTATGAAGCCGATATCAAGCCTCTCAAAGACGCTCCTTTCTACCTCTTCAGGGCTGAAGCGTCGGAATTCAAGGCCGCAGAGTTCCGCCTTTGACATCAAGATGTCGTCGGCGCCTGCAAGTCCTTGCTTCAACAGCCAAGTTGCAGCGTCGGGAGTGAGCTTTGCAGACTGATCCTGCCGTAATTGTTCAAGCTGCTCATGTGTTATTTTGCCTGCGTCGGCCAAGACATCAGCGATGTCACGCATATGTGCATTGCTGGTTTGATCCGGAGAATAAAGATCGCTTAGTCCGCGCACAGACTCGCTGTCGGAGTCAGCCTGATCCAGCGCAGAATTCATTTGCAAACCTTGCTGGCCTTGTGGCGGCTCCAGCGCACCGTCGTTTTTCTTAAATGGAAAGTGCAGTTTCATTAAGATAACTTCAATATAACCTTCAAACCTTCAGACCCAGCCTCAGAAGAAGCACCGTCCTGCTCGCCGAGCCACTCAAGGACGACAAAAACGTTACTAATTTTGACCACTTTGAAACCTTTTATGGTATCTCCCTCATAAAATATCTTACCGTCAATCATACAACAGTTGCCCTGATCAGAGCGCATGATGGATAGCAACTGCATGTCTTTCGCTTTTTGAATCAGCCTCTGTTGGCGAATAATCCTTGCGTCAATACCAGGAGACTGCTCCTGAGTATCGCTCTGCTGCCTTAAGTTATTCAAAAACATTTCAAGCTCAAAAGGGTTCTTAACAAGCTCATTGACCTGAACCTGAAAGACGTTTGAAAACTCGTAGAATTTCTTTAGGATTTGATCCATTCGACCAATCATCTCGGTGCTGCCGCCGGTGAGTCTACCGATAGCGATTTCAATCTGCGCCTCTTCAGAACAAGCTGGTGCGGCTGAGGCTGCTTGCGGCTTGCTCTTTCTAATCATAAACCAAAGGCATAAAAGGCCGATGCTGAACAAGATGATAACCAACACCGTACTCCTGCGTGCGTTTTTGGGCTGACTCGGGACGGTAAAGTATTCCTGGTTCTGACCGTCTTGCAGTGAGCCAGGCTCTGCATGGCCGGCTGCTGAAGACGTCTGTTGCGGCAAGCCTTCAGATCTTTGGTCGCGTAAAAAAGATAACATATCTAAGCTCCCTTACTTCTTTTCGTTGATTTCAATTTGAAAGATGTCTGTTTTCAGCCCGCTTTATCCTGAAAGAATATGCTCACAATGAAATCGGCTGATATTTGTCCCTCTTGTCGCCTTTGCTTATCAAGATCGAGCTCCCGAATCTTCATAATGCGTGGTAGCTGCTCAAGCTCCAAGAGATACGAATAAAACGATTTAAAATCGCCCGTTAACTCCATCCTTAATGGCTGCTCTATGTAACCACTATTTTCTTTTTTCTCGAGGGTCCTAATCATCTTAGGTTCGAGATCCTGCTTTTGGGCAATTACAGTTACTTGTTCGAGGACTTTATGGATTTCGCTTGTAGGCGGCAGTTTGCTCTCAAAGAATCTGACGGCATCATGCAACTGCTGAAGCTGTTTTGTGAGGTCCTCTGCGGCGGCTGTGGCCTTCTCGAATTCGCTGAGTTTTGCCAACTTGGCCTCGACGCGTTGCTTCGCCTTGGCAAGATTTCTATTAGCCGGCCTGATCATATACTGGTATCCAACCACCGCTATACCCACCAACAAGATAAAAAACACAGCTTTTCTGAAAGCACTATTCATTTCTCTACCCTCATGTCAGATTTGCCGGACCTCTACGTGTCAAATGATAAAAAACACTATTGAGGTCCATGGCAGTATTAAAAGTGATAAACTGATTGCTCTGCATTGGCTCTGATTTTGTCAACATCCTCCCTGGTCAGATGAGTGTCTTTGCGGAGGTCCGCTGTGAGCTTAAATTTTCTAAAAGTCGTGTCTTCGACTTTGTGCTCTTTCGATTCCACGAGCGAGACACGGTTGAACAAACTTGAATTACTAAGGCGCTCTATATAGGAAGCTACCTGAAGGTCGCTGGGCGCCATACCTTCTATATCTATGTGCGTCTCCAACAGTTGTTCCCGGGAAACGGCTGTTTGTGCTGGATTATACTCTGCCTGCGCTTCCTGATACTTGTTTTTAGGCGGGGCCGGATGATCTATACGCTTACCCTCTTTCTGAATGAGCTTTAGCCTCAGCAATGATACGCCCGGCGGTAAATTGTTCGTTAAGGATGCCAACAGAATACTTCTCGGCACGGGTTCAAGCAGTTGTGTGGTGGTAAGAGCCGTTTTCATCATCTCTTTACGTTCTACCTGAAGCTGTTCAAATTGTTTTATAGACTCCTGTATGCGAGCCATTTTTAAGTTGACCATCTTTTCCTTGGCATCGAAAGACCTTTGGCGAATCCTTATTGTTAGGAACGAGCCAGCCAGCGCTGCCATTACCAAGGCCAATAGGACGAGATATATTAAGTTCGTCCTTCTGGATTCATTGCTTTGAATATAATCATCAGGAACAAAGTTTATATTGAGCATTTCGTTACCCTACCTCTCTTTGCCGGGTTCGGCACAACCGGGCTGGCTTTTACCGAGCGGTCATGACAAACTAAGCCCAAAAGCCACAGCCCAGTTAACACTACCATTCCTTCTATCGATCGCATAACGACAGTGATCAGCCATCTCCACGGCGGCCAGGCAATCTCCCGCCTGAGCCTGAATTTCCAATTGCTTCGCTATCGCTGTACATATGTCTTTACCGATCGTTCGGCCTGAAAGGAAAATCAGGCGCTCGATCTGTGTATTTCTGTGCAGAGAAGCAAAGCTGCGTCTACAGGAAGTTAATTCCATTACAAGCCTTGTAACAACCTTTTCGTCCGTGAGCTGCTTGGCTCCAATCGGTATGGAACAAGCAAAAAGCGGATTCTTGTGTCTGCAAATTACGAGATTCGTACTATTTGCTTCGATGTCGAGCAGCATAACAACAACATCGAGGTCGTCCCTTCGCCTGCCAAAGAACCTGGCGTAACAATTAGCAAGCGCAATGGGCCAAACGCCGATGGACTTGACCACAAGTCCCGCCCTTTCATATATTGCCAAGTGTATGTCAATGATTCTGCGCTCGGTCGCCATAACAAGAATATTGTCCCTATCCGTGGAAACGTATTTTATTAGCGTGTTCTTCTTACTGTGCTGAAACGGTAGTTGTTGCTTTATCTTTGCAAAAATCGCGTCCTGCAACTGGCTATCTGCGGTCTTGGGCATTCTCATCTGGTCGATGAAGACATCGCTTGATGGTACTGCTGCAGTGACTTCCTTACCGTGAAAATTACCTCTGACCAACGCTTCCTTTACGGCTTCAATGGCCCATTTTTGCCAGGCTGCGCTGCCGGGCTTGACATCCTCCGGCCTATCAACGCGATCGCCGGCAATCAAGCTCATACCCTTTGCTCCATTGGCGAGCTGAGCTAACTTCAGGCTGTCAGGACCGATGTCCACACCAATTGGATATGCACGGTTTTTCAGAAATCCAAACATTTTACGTTCGCCCATAAGAGGGGACTTGTCATGAGTATTCATCCTGCACTTTGAATGTATGTTATTTCATCGTTACTGCTCAAAACGACATGGTCCCTCTAAAACTGCCCATTTCGTCTCAATAGCTACACTAACGCACCCGTACCTACACTACGGGAGGGAGTTAACGTGCTAATTAAAATATATGATATGCACGGCAGGGTAGCCAAACGTACAGTAGAATATTAACAGCGCGCATGGGAGAAACTGATGTGGTCAAGGCAAATTTCCGATAAGATACCGAGCCAGCTTAACAAAAATGCCTTACAACAACTCGATACAGGAAAAAAGCCGAAGCTTCTGCGAGATTGAAAGGTCTTTACGAAAGAATTATCAGGACGGCTGGGCCCGCCAATAAGAATAGGAATCAACCGATTGATATCCATATCAACGTGATAAGCTCTAAGTCGATATTTTTCAGCGTCCTATAATTTTTATTGACATGCACTTATGCTACAGATATACTACACTATAAGGAAAATGGTCATGGGAGGTTCTCTTCATTCGCCTACGCATCGCTGCTCAAGAGTCGAATGTTTCAATCTTTTTATGTGGATGTACAGAAAAATGGAAAGCATCAAAAACACAAGGCACTGGATCTTGACTTATACGCTTGTCATCAATATCGGAGTTTTCGCTATAACAGGAAAAATCTATGCCGATGCCGACTCCTCGCCAAGGGCTGTCGAAATCCTCGACGTAAATAGCAGTGACGGTGTGGTAAACTATCATGCTGTAATCTGTGGTATCGCAGACTATCCAGGCCGGGAGATGGACTTAAACTATACTGACGATGACGCACATGATGTCTATAAGGTGCTAATAGCATCAGCTAATTGGAAAGCTGAAAATATAACACTTCTGGTCGATAGAGCTGCAACAAGAAGTGCTATACAATCAGCTATTGATGATATGTGTAACAAAGCAGATTCCGATGATATATGTCTTTTTTACTTCTCCGGTCATGGAGGAACAGCAGAGACCGATTATTTACCCGAAGATGAGCTTGATGGGTTTGACGAGTACATTTGTGCCTATGACCTTGATATTATCGACGATGAGCTGGGAAAATGGCTTGCTGAACTTCCTACAAGAAAATACATCGTATTTTTAGATACGTGCCGGTCGGGAGAAGATGCAAACCCTATTTCAAGCGAATCAATCCTTGATAGTTTGGGCGATGCAAATAGCACCGGCAATATTGTCTCGATGAAGGACGATGGTTTTGCCGCCGACATCGCCGTCAACTTTGGTTCCGATGCTGAAATTAGAGCGGAAGATTTTGATGATTACGACCGAGGCGTCGCCGTCGCAGCATGTGAGGCTGATCAAACCTCTGAAGAGTTGTTTTACGTACAAAATGGTCTTTTTACTTACTTTCTCGTGCAGGGAATGGCCGGACCAGCAGATGATAATGGCAACGGCTGGATATCAGCGGAGGAATGTTACGACTACGTTCGACCTCGGGCAGAAAACATTGATTCTGATTATCTTCTACATTACGCCAATAATGAACCCAACATTCAAAACGCTAAAATGTACGATGGCCATTCAGGTGAGTTAGAGTTCTTACAACTGCCGAATTGCATTCAGGCTCTTGATAGTTTTGAAAGTAGCGGTTTCGACGATAAGTGGGCGCACTACGGAGATGCCGACTGGAGTATTACCGACGACGAGAGACCTTTCAAAACGTACAGTGCCGGCACAGGTGCCATTGAGCATAACAGGTATTCTACACTAAAGCTGACATGGGATTTTCCAGCCGACGGATACATCACTTTTTGGCGTAGAATCTCATCAGAGCTTCGATGGCAACGCCAGTGGAGCGCTCGCTGGAAAGAATGGACGTTCTGGTGTTTTATTGATGATTTAACGTTCTACATTGATGATGAACTCGCAGGCGCCTGGGCTGGAGATGGGGATTTGCCAGACGAAGGCTGGGCTAAGGTAGGTTTCCCAATATTTGCCGGCTCCAGGACTCTAAAGTGGACCTATTCGAAAGACAGTTCCTGGTCAGAAGGCTTCGATCAAGCATGGATTGATGATATAAGCTTCCGGTCCCATTGCCAGTGCCCGCTGCATGCCCCGGTCTTGCACTCTGAGCCGACGACTATCTTAGAACAGAGTAATACGATTTCATGGGACCAGGTGCTGGGTGCCAATAGATACTACGCCCAATGTGCCACCGGCTCGAACTTTGCCGATATCCATGCTTATAGTGGCTGGATCAGCGAAACTGACTATACATTCACAGACCTGAACATTGGCCAGACTTACTGGTACAGGGTAAAGGCCAGACCGTCAGAAACCTGGGTGCAAACAAGCAAGCCTGATTTCGAGGCTAACGTGTTGTCAGATACAATCGCGACAAGCGATGGAGATGTTGTATTATTACCAAATTACGGCTTAATATATGAGACCAACACGGTAGGCAGCACACGAAAAAGTTACACTAACAGTGCGCAGACCAAGCTGGTAGCTTATTATTGCACTAAGCCTTGTACATTGTATGCGATAGAAATGCACCTGAACATTCCTGCTGGTAACTCCGTAGAAGCTCAATTTGTGGTGTACGAAGCATATACTAAATCCGGCCAGTACACGCAAATTCATGCCGACAACAAGTCAATTAAGGGCGAAGGTGACACATTCTATAGTTCCGGGTATATCGGTATTCCCCTCGAGCCGGGAAGATACTATACAATCGGTGCCGCCTGGAAGCAGGCAGTGACGTACTATTGGGGACAGAGCGATTCAGATGTTGAATTTGGCAATGCGTTCGGCCACGGTTCAATAAATTCCTACCCGCCACGAGACGAACACTCCGCCCCTATCACTGACAACTGGTATTATCACCAGAAAATTACCACAATACCTGCTGAGTATGTATCCTCCGGTAACATCATTTCGACGCAGATTGATTTACCAGCAGGTGACTGGGATTGGGCGACAGTGGAGCTTGATGCTAATACACCTGAAGCAACGAATCTTACTGTGGATGTTCTTTATGCCTTTGATAATAGTGTTTTGCTTTCGGATCTAGAGCCGGGAACGGACATAAGTGGTATTGATACCAATTCTATAAAATTGCAAGCAAATCTTACAACCGACGATCCTAACATTACACCTGCCTTGCACGATTGGTCGGTTACCTATACTAACGCTTCTTGCGAAAGCGAATGGTCCGACGTAACGCAGTCCATGCAGCAGTGAAAACTATGCGCCTTTAACGTCAACAAGCAATAAGGGCAATCTAATATTAAAGCGCCGTTAAAGCTGAAAAACATTTTGCCGATAAATTCTGTACGAAATATTACATTTAGGATTATTGGCATAGATGTAAAAAGAAATCGAGAGCTATCTGTCTACTTGCGATTTTCTTGATCCGTTTGAAACTCTGAATTATACCATTTCTAAAAATTAACGGTGCTTCAAGGATTTGCGGTCTGCTGCTTTTACTCTTAGCAGGCTCTGAACGGAACCAAATGGGCTCGATATGGCACGGTAACATAGCCAAAAGTCCCTCATGTGTCATTTCGACCGATTCATCCTTCGCAGTCCCCAAGGGACGGAGAATGGAAGCCCCTAAGGGGCGAAGCGGAGAAATCTGGTTTCGCAGGTTAATCTCGCCTATAATAATGTCGTGTCTAAGAGAAAGACCTATTACGTTACATAATGACCAACCATTCACATGCTCTATATGTCAGATTCACCAGTGATATCTGCAGAAGAGTCTAGCAGCACAAGAACGGATTGGTCGAAGGCTTTACCCATTGCTATAAGATCGACATGCTGGTTTATGTTGAGTCGTT
>CAYNTC010000114.1:0-7319 GCA_964399795.1 uncultured Pirellulales bacterium
AAGTCAGTCTTTGGAATCAAAAGACAGAACTGACCCCATACCCATTTTCCTCTAGATCTTTGCTTGATACCAATCATATAGTACCCAAATCGAAACTCGATCCGATCCTCCTCAACGAACCTCATCTTCTGAAGCACAATGATCTTTCTCTTGCTGTTGCTCTGTTTTCGTATGATCTCGCCCTCGATTCGGAAATGCCTAATCTGTCCGTCAATCGCTCTGATTCTACGTATTTTCCCAATATTATTGGGTAATGGAGGCCATTCGGCGGGCAGTTGGACATTCACCAAGAATTGGTCTCCTTTACGAGTTAGGTGTGATCCCATTTTCTTCTCTCCAACTATGAATTATATGATTTCCGCATCTCCATTCTTTCGGTTGCGCTCAAGAGAGGTCTTTCGGCTGCGCTCTGTCGTGAGGCGTCCACGCAGTGTAACTGGTGCCATTGCCGACAAACATCCTATCATACTCGCCGAACGCATTAAACGGAATCCTGTCGTTTTTTCTGGTAGATAATTTATCCGAACATTCTGGGATTTATAACAGGGCAGACACTTTTCACAAATTTCCAATAAACGGTTTCCAAATGTTAATTATAAGATCGAATTTTTTTATAAGCCCTTGTAGTTGTGTACGACAAGATTGCAGTGGCGCAAGTCCACAGGATGCCTTACGGCGCCACAATGCGTAGTAAAATCTTACGACATAGACACAAGTCATTTCGACCGTAAGCCCCTAAGGGGCGAAGTGGAGAAATCTACTTTGAAGGCAGACCCGGTCGAAGCGACGAAAGAAGGGGCAGCCTCGGTCGAGGTGACAAAAGAAGGGGCGTCCTCGGTCGAGGTGACGAAAGAGGAGACAGCCCAGGTCGAGATGACGAAAGAGGGTAGGCCGGTTTCGGCCGGGAGAGCAACGGCAACGTCGATTCCGCCTTACCTACAAATGTGACATGCACCACCTTTGTAGCAAGTTTTTATAATTTGCTACTTCCTGTTATTGTGAATAATATATCTGCTCTAATAGCTCAGATTTCATGGATGATAATAACATCGAGGTTAGCATGGAAGTATCGCAGAACGTTGGTGCGGCACTAATACTTACAGTCATAGCCGGTCTTTCCACCGGCATCGGCAGCGCCATCGCATATTTCATAAAAAGGCCGAAAGTCGCATATCTATCGTTTTCGCTTGGCTTGTCAGCTGGCGTGATGATTTATATATCCTTTATGGAGCTTTTGCCTGACGCTACGGAAGCTATTGGTCAATTGGGCGGATTAGCGGCTTTTTTTGCTGGTATAGCTGTCATCGCTCTGATCGACTGGTCGATACCGGAGCCTGAAAACCCACACGAATACCAAGGGCTTGATGCACCGACGGCCAAACGGCAGGATGCTTATCTGATGAGGACAGGGATGTTGACAGCGCTTGCTATTGGCGTCCACAATTTCCCCGAAGGCTTGGCCACGTTTGCCTCAGCGCTTAGTGATGTGAAACTCGGCGTGTTTATTGCTTTTGCGATAGCTATACACAATATTCCGGAAGGTATCGCTGTATCGGTGCCGATTTATTACGCGACATCAAACAAGAACAAGGCCTTTTTATATTCATTTCTATCAGGCACTTCTGAGCCGATAGGAGCTATAATTGGCTATTTGATACTGCTGCCTTTTTTGTCGCCTGCTGTTCTTGCAGCCATTTTGGCGTTCGTTGCGGGCGTTATGATATACATTTCTCTGGATGAATTAATACCCATGGCTCATCGGTACGGCCATGGCCATCTGGTCATAATCGGGGTGGTAATAGGTATGCTGGTAATGGCTGTTGGTCTAGTATTGGTAACTGGTAATCGGTAATTGGTTACTGGTTACTGGTTACTGGTTACTGGTTACTGGTGATTGATGATTGGTAAGTGCTTAAAATCATCTACTCAGCGGTGCTACTATCATACGTAACTATCTGATCTATCTATCGACATTCAGCTTTTCAAATATTACTCAACAACGACCGCAGTGCCAAAAACCAGGATTTCTGCTGCGCTTTGCATAATCATTGAAGTTGCGAATCTTATCCCAACAATTCCATTGGCACCGAGCTGCTGGGCTTCTTCGACCATTCTATCTATTGCCTGCTCACGGGATTCAGCCATCATTTTAGTATAGTCGGTTATCTCGCCACCGACCAGGTTACGCAAAATCGCTAAGATATCTCTGCCGATATGTCGCGCACGAATCGTATTGCCTCTTACAAGGCCAAGGTGCTTTACGATTTTCCTGTCATCTATGTTAGGTGTGGTTGATAAAAACATAAAGTTATCTCCTTACATCTTTGTAACGGTCTTTTCTCCAAAAGTAAATTCTCTCGCGCAAAACCGAGACAAATAAAATTGCCAAACCAACTATTAGCGCCAATAAAGAGAGCTTTAGAAGCAAACCCACGGTTTGGTCTTTGATAATTGTTTCTATTAGCTTAAAACCGCCATATATCACAAGCAGAATTGCTGCGATAGAGAAGAATATCCATCCAATGTTACGCTCGAGACGATTGTAGACATTGCCCCAGTATTGCTCCCATATTCTATCTTCAGGCTCGACGAACTTAACGCCATCTGTAAGCTGCTTGAGCTTTCTGAATTCTTTGAGCTCTGCCGAGCATCTTGGACAGGAGGCCAAGTGTTCCTGAAAAGTCTGTTTCTGCTGGTCGTCAAGCTCGTTATCCAGATAGGCCATCATCATGTCCTTGTAGTCCTGGCAGGTCATTACTGTAGACCTCCTTTCTGACGGTCCAATATCTCTTTCAGCCTTTTGCGTGCGTAGTATAGTCGGCTGGTCACTGTGCCTCTATTGCAGAAAAGGATCTCGGACATTTCTTCGTATGAGAAGTTGCGAAAGTGCCTCAATATTATCACCTCTCTGTGTTTTTCATCTAATTGGGCAATTGCTTTCCAGAGACGGTTCTTGGATTCATTCCTCTCGGCTACAACGCCAGGGTCGAAATGGTCAGGTGCATCTGCATCGAAGGTGTCACCATCGATCTCATCGAGAGAAATTGTTCGCCTGATTCTCTTTCTTCTTAGGTGACTAAAGCACAGATTCTTCAGGATTTGATAGAACCACGGAAAGAATTTGCCGGTTGAACTTAGCTGTTTGATGTTACGAAAGGCCCGCAAGAACGCTTCTTGTGAAAGCTCAAGTGCATCTTCGTGATTACCCACAAAGCCCAGCGCGATAAAATATGCATCTTTCATATACTTTCTTACGATGGCTTCAAACGCATCTTTAGGGCTACTCCGGGAGCCCCATATCTTTATTGGCTTTTCCTGGCAAAAGCTATCCAATTTGCTCAGCTCCCAAAGTGCCGTTAGTGTTAAGCTCCTGCTGAATATTCTGCTTCCACACAAACAGAGTCAAAATCCTGTCAGTTTCTTCAAATAATTTTACTTTTTCTTTATAAAACTGCGTCAAGATTCTACGAATATACGTCCTAATTGCCAACATAGCTTTTATTTATCTTCAGGGTACATATAATTTTTGTAGATAGAGACGTAATTCCACCAAAATTGGATAGTGAATATGCCGAGAACACCACCGAGTAGATAAGCAATCGAGGGCGTAGATTCCCGCCTTTTTGCAACTAACAATAGTACCTACTATCCAAAAGTGGTTTGAGGCTATATAATTAGGATCGCTATGGAGCGAACTGCATACAGAATAATCGATGCCAATTTCAACCGCGCCCGCGAGGCACTTCGTGTGATAGAAGAGTACTGTAGGTTTATACTGAATTCAGCCCCACTGATGAGTCGAGCCAAGCAGCTTCGTCACGAACTCTGCGCAGCGATAAGCGATCTTGATTCCGGTAGGCTCATCTCGAGCAGAGATGCACTCGGCGATGTTGGCGCCGGTAGAACAATCGAGCAACAGTTTGAACGCGACGACTTAACTGATGTTTTCAACGCCGCCTGCAAACGGTTGACAGAAGCGCTAAGGGCGATTGCAGAGACCGTTAAATTAAAGAATCGGACCTTGGCGCAGAAAATCGAAGAGCTGCGATTTACAGCTTATACGCTTGAGAAAGACATTATTCTTTTTAGTCGACCGGCTGAGAAATTCAGGCGTGTCAGGCTGTACGTTATTATCAGCAGTAATCTGCCCGCTGAGGTCATGTCCCTGACCACCAAGTGCATCGCAGGCGGTGCCGACTGCATTCAATTACGAGCGAAGAATATTAGTGACGACATTCACCAGGCCATGGCTACTGAATTTGTGCGGATATGCGCAGATGCTAATACGCTCAGCATTATAAACGACCGAGTCGATATAGCAGTTGTTGCCGGGGCGGATGGAGTTCATCTTGGCCAGAATGATTTGTCGGTTGATAAAGCCCGCATGTTACAATCGGCTCCGCTGATTATTGGAAAGAGTACGCACTGTCTCGAAGAACTTTCCGGCTCGTATCGACAGCTACCTACGTATGTTAGTCTTGGACCCGTTTTTGCCACGCCGACGAAGCCTATGCTCGATGCGGTCGGACTCAATTACGTCAAGCAGGCATTAGCGAAACTTGCAGATACGGGAATCTACGGCGTTGCCATCGGCGGCATAACTGCCGATAATGTCGAACGGGTTCTAAGCACTGGTGTGCGGACAATAGCGGTCTGTTCTGCAATAACCAAAGTCGCTTATCCTGTCGCAGCTTGTCGTGCTCTAAAAGAGAAGATAACCGCCTATAAGAGAAGCTGATACTTCCAGTGCGCAACAAGGGGTAATAATGGTAGTTTCAAAACAACTTTACCCTGATGTTGCGATGGGATTGCTAAAGGAAGAGGGCACGAAGATAGTGGGGCATTATTAAATGACGATATCCTTGAAGAAGGGGGAGGTATTTTGATATAATTACTTTTTATTGCCTCTTTCGATTGAAGTGATTGAGAGCGGCTGAAATTTTTGCAGAAAGCATGTACTTCAAACCAAATATTATATTTACAAGATTGGACTGAAATGAATCGTATGAGACTTTTTTCCCTCGTTCTGTTGGCGACATTTGCCGTTGTGAAAACACCCCAGATTTGCTGCGGCGATACCCGCGGCGGGACGTTTGTGGCTGCAGAACCGCTCCACGAAGCTGCCACCGCTGGCGATAACGAACTGGTCCGCTCGCTGCTTTCTAAAGGGGCTGACGTTGACACTAAGGACAAACACGACAGAACACCACTTCACTGGGCTGCGGCTGCAGGTCAGAAAGATACGGTTGAATTGCTTCTGACCGAGGGTGCCGACGTGAATGCTCAAGACAAGAATGGCGAAACTGCGGTGTATATTGCTGCCAAGTACGGCAATAGGGATGTAGTGAATCTTCTTATTGCAGGAGGTGCTGACGTTTCAGGTTTTCACTTGGCTGCTTACCTAGGAGATATGTCCACAGTTAAAAGTCTAATCAAGGAAGGTATTAAAGTTGATGAGACAGACACAAAAGGCCAGACACCTCTTTACTTTGCCTGCAATAAAACAATAGCAGAATTTCTTATCGCAAAGGGCGCCGAGGTAAGCACGAAGGATAAAACCGGCCAGACACCCCTGCATAGCGCAGCCGACAAAGGACAGATAGACGTGGCAAAGGTACTTCTGGTAAAAGGCGCCGATGTCAACGCAAAAGATAATCGTAACACTACTGCACTGCACTTAGCGGCTGCTAATGGCCACACAGAATTGGTGAAGGTACTTGTAACCGAAGGTGCTGATATCAACGCAAAGGATGAGTATGGGAGCTCACCCCTACAGAGAGCAGCGGCAAAAGGGCAAAAAGACGTAGTTGAGCTACTCATAGCTAAGGGGGCCGATATCCACGCAATGGACGAATACAATCGCACCGCCCTGCACTTGGCGGCCAGCGAGGGCCATGCGGACACTGCGAAACTGCTCCTTGCAAAAGGAGCTAACATTAATGCGAGGGATCTCTTTGGCTATACACCACTGCTTACGGCGCTGAACTACGATCAGAAAGATTTGGCAACATTGTTTGTTACCAAGCGGGCCGATGCAAACATAAAAGCTTACGACGACTTGACTGCACTACACCTGGCTGCTGAAAAAGGTTACCTGGACCTGGCCGAAACCCTCATTGCCGATGGCGCCGACGTTAACGCGGAGAACAGCTATTGGGATACGCCTTTGCATCAAGCAGCCAGAAACGGCCACACGGATGTCGTCAGGTTGCTCATCGACCATGGCGCCGAGATCAATGCAAGAAATAAACCCGGTTTAACACCATTGCACTTTGCCGCTGCTGCAGGTCATACTTTTGTCGCAGAATTTCTCATTGAAAGGGGCGCTGATGTCAATGCAAAGGACAACGCGGAGTCAACACCCCTGCACCGCAGCGCCCAGCACGGTCAAACCGATGTATCAGCACTTCTGCTGGCAAACGGTGCTATAGTCGACGCAATAGACGCTTCGAATCAGACACCTTTACACCGCGCTGCTGCTTTCGGCCACGTTTCAGTTGTCTCACTGCTTATCGACAAAGGCGCCAATGTCAATGCAAAAGCCGGCCACGCTGCCTGGACACCACTGCACCTGGCAGTTACCCAAAATCAAATAGTTGTAGTTGAATTCCTTCTGTCAAAAGGTGCCGACATCGAAGCTAAAGATTCACTGGGCCGAACCGCTTTGCTTCGAGCACAAGAAAAAGGACATCAGAAAATCATCGAGCTTCTTAAAAAGCATAAAGCTCATAAGCAACCGTCTTCAGACGAAAGCGACGATAAATAATAGGATACCACCAGCGTGTTATGCTTACTTAGAAACTCAAACTGACCGATTTACTAACATTATTATTGATAAGTCTTTTATTTGCAAAGACATATATCGCCTTGTCATTCTGAGCGAAACGAAGTGAAGCGAAGAATCTGGCCAGAGAAAATATGGGTTTTCTTTTGCTAAAGCCGGATGCTTCGCCTTCTCGCCTTTGCGTAGCCGTCCATTCTCCGTAGCAGAGCTACTGCGAAGGATGAACTTCGGCGGAGCGAGGTCGGCTCAGCATGACAATAAAAACGGTCAGTTCGAGTTAGGAAGTTAAAGGAGAGGTTACTATGGAACGAAGAGAATTTCTTAAAGTCGGGGCAGGTATGGTAGGTAGCCTCTGCCTCTGCGGCCGAACATTACATGCGGCTGAGTCCACAGGTTCAAAGAGGCCTTTCAAGATTTCTTTAGCTCAATGGTCTCTGCATAGACGTCTTTTCGGCACAGCTAATCCGAAGTTAGACAACCTCGACTTCACAAAAACCGCTCGAAGCTTTGGCATAGACGCTGTGGAATACGTCAA
>CAYNTC010000115.1:0-7317 GCA_964399795.1 uncultured Pirellulales bacterium
AGGTTACAGCACACCACCTTTTGCCGAGCAAGAAATCGTTAATAGCGGACTTCAATCTATGCCGTTCTTCTACAACAACACCGGCGGAGCAGCATATTCTGAGGCTGTACGCTCTTTTGGTGCCCCGCTGAATGACTGGACCAGAGAAGGCGTCCAGACACTAACGCTGTTCTTCAGAGGTTATCCTGCAGCCTTTGTAGAGGACCCTGCTGGTACGTATGCGATGGGTGCCGGTGGCGAGGATATCTGGGGTCAGGCCGATGAGTTCCGTTATGCCTATAAGATGCTCTCAGGTAACGGCTCTATCATAGCCCGTGTGGTAAACGTAGAGAACACAAACGAATGGGCCAAAGCCGGCGTGATGATTCGCGATACACTGGATCCCTACAGTGTGCATGCATTTATGTGTGTCACACCATCGAATCGCAGGTCATTCCAGAACCGTCAGATTATTGCTGAGACTTCTTACCAGGCAAGTAGCAATATCGATGCCATTACTCTGCCCTTGTTGTGGGTAAGGGTTGTACGTCAGGGTAACAACTTTACCGGCTATTACTCCGAAAATGGTATCAACTGGATTCAACAACCGGATGATGAGAACACCGGCGATGATGCATCCCCCAATCCGGTGACTATTGTGATGTCACAGAACATCTATATTGGCTTGGCATATACCAGTCACAATGTTAATGCAATGGGTACTGCTGTCTTCGACAATGTAACAACTACCGGCACGGTCACAGGTGACGATTGGCAGGTAGAAGCTATTGGCGCAGATATGCCTGTCAATGAGGCCCAGCCGTTGTATGTGGTTGTGCGAGGTGGCGGTGTTGAAAAGGTCGTCGAACATCCTGATAATCCCAATGCGGTGCTGAAATACACCTAGCAGCAGTGGGATATTCCGCTCAGCGTCCTTAGCGATGCTGGTGTGAATCTTTCTTCAATCCAGAATATGACCATTGGCGTTGGAGGTAGTGGACAAGAGGGGACAGGTACGCTTTACTTCGACGACATCAGGTTGTATCCGGCAGAACAAGAGTAGCTTATGCCACAGGTAGCACGAGCAGTAGTTACGTGGTTGACTATAGCCAAAGCATTTTAGGCTTAGTTAGCTCACGGAATTGTATCAATCCGGGGCTCATGCTGATTTAAAGCATGGGCCCCTGTTGTTTTTAGCTGATCTGCCTTTGGGGGCCGACGGATATTCCCATCCAGTTGAAGAAAATAAATCTTCTTGACAGTAAAAATTGACTTTTTTAGTATACATCGCGTTTAAGAGTCACGGTTTTTTAGACGCTGATTAATTTAAGGGCGCAGAGATGATTGTTGACTGCCATACTCACATCAGTTATGCAGCTGATGAGGGAGAAGTATCTGAACATCTCGCCGCATCTGAAACCGTGGATGCCTGCATTGTATTGGCTGCCGCTGATGGGCCGAGTGAAGATGTCAACAAACGATTAGCTGGATATGTCAACAAACATGAAACAAGGCTGGTCGGCTTTGCCGTAATATCACCTACGCATGATAAAATAGATTTAGATAATCTCAATTCTGTGCCCGAAAAACTGGGACTTAAAGGATTTGTTTTGTATTGCTCTAGTTGTGGCTTCCATCCAGCCCACAGCCGGGCAATGCAATTCTATGAATCAGCTCAGCAGTTGAGCATTCCTGTTTTCTTTCATAACAGCAGCTATGATCTGCGGCCAGAATCTGTTCTGGTCTATGCTCAACCATATCTTTTGGATGAAGTAGCCAGAGAGTTTCCCCGGCTTAAAATCGTGATAGGCAACATGGGCGTGCCGTTTGTTGACCAAACATTGTCGATGGTTGCAAAGCATGAAAATGTCTATGCTGATCTTACTATAAGGCCCAGCAATGTTTGGCAAACTTATAATGTTGTAGTTGCAGCTCACGAGCGGGGCGTCATGGACAAACTTCTATTTGGTAGCGGTTACCCACTGGGCAATGCCCAGCAGTGCATGGAGACACTACTCGGATTCAATATGCTTCTGGCTGATACGAATCTTCCGACCGTTCCAAGGGGCAGTATCAGAAACATTATCGAGCGTGACACCTTGGAGGTACTGGGGATAGAGCACAGCCGAATAGAACTGCGCGAGCAAAAAAGCACTTCTACACTCAAGGAAGAAGCGACAAATAGCCACGGATGATTGAGCCTCTTGAAGAGCAACGCGAAAGCTGGGGGACGCGAGGTGGTTTTATTCTCGCGGCGATCGGTTCGGCCGTAGGTTTAGGCAACCTCTGGCGATTTCCTTATGAGTTATACGACCATGGGGGTGGGGCATTTCTAATTCCCTATATTATTGCCGTATTCGTGGTCGGTGTCCCAATGCTTATCTTGGAGTTCAGCCTCGGACATTTCACACAGCGTGCAGCCCCCGATGCCTTTGCCCGCAGCCATAGAAGGCTGGAATTTGTTGGCTGGTGGAGCATCCTGCTCGGATTCGTAATCGTTACTTTTTATACAGTCATCCTCGCGTATTGCTTCAGCTTTCTCTGGTTCAGCTTGGAGGGTATTTTCACCAGTGGTGAGCTACCATGGGCCGGTCAAGGCCTTGAGGGCGTCAAAAACGCAGAAAGATTCTTCCTTGAGGATTATCTTGGGCGGATACCAGGCACACAATTGGGTTCTATTCGATGGAATATTTTCTGGCCTTTGGTTATCACATGGGTGGCGATGTATTTTTGCATCTTCCGAGGTGTCAGGCTTGTTGGCAAAATCGTCTGGTTAACGGTGCCGTTGCCGTGGTTAATGTTGCTCGTGCTGACCGTCAGAGGGCTAACACTTCAGGGAAGCATGGAGGGCCTTGCATACTATCTTAATCCCGACTGGTCACAACTGGCAGAGCCAACTACCTGGCGTTTTGCTTTCGGACAAGCCTTTTTTTCATTAAGTTTGGCCTTTGGTGGTGTCATGATCACCTACGCCAGTTTTCTTCATAGAAAGAGCGACCTCAACAACAACGCTGCGATAATAGCGCTGTCAGATTTCACTACCAGCTTCGTTGCCGGATTGGCTGTTTTCGCAACCTTAGGCGGAATGGCCTTTGTAACCCGCGCTGCAGGGCACCCTGTAGCAGTCGAAAACGTAGCAGAAGGAGGACCTTCACTGGCTTTTATTGCATTTCCTTATGCCCTCGCACAGTTGCCGTACTCAGCTTGGTTTAGCTTTATCTTCTTCTTTGCACTTGTTACGCTGGGCATAGATTCAGCCTTTTCAATAACAGAATCGGTACTCGCTGCCGTCACTGATAAAACCGGTTGGCGCCGAGACGTAGTCCTGCCTGTCATGAGCGGAGCTGGCCTTTCTATAGGCCTTATTTACATCACGCAGGGCGGATTGAACTGGCTGGGGGTCATTAATGATTTCATCGATGGTACGTGGGGAATTGCTTTTCTTGGATTGCTTGAGTGCGTAGTTTTGGGTTGGCTTTGGCGAATTGATATACTCAGACGTCACGCCAACGAGCGGAGCGATTGGAGGCTGGGCAGATGGTGGGACTATTTAATTAGAATAGGTATTCCGATTGTGTTGGGATCATTGTTTTTCTGGAGCTTATTCGACGATTTGACCCAGCAGGGAGGACTTATTCGCGCTCCAAACGGAACTTGGAACGTGACTAACTGTGTCGGTTTGTCGGTTGTTGTCCTCATTCCTGTTTTAGCAATTCTGATAAGCTTAGCAAGGGGCTGGCCAGCCGTGCAAAAACAGAATCCACACCAGAGTCCGCGAATCCAAGGCAACGTCATGAGCGGACTCAGTTTATTCTTTGCTTTGGCCTCGGCGGTACTGCTGGCGGATATGTTCAGGCTGGCGTTAATGGGACGCACCAAACAAGTTTTACTTTGGATATCGCTGCCATTGGCTGTCGCTGCAGTGCTGATTGGTAACTATCTGCTTGATAGATATAATACTGCTGTTACAAGGTCTTCGTTATTCGCCCGCTTGGCGGGGATAATCGGCGTCATGGATATCAGTTGTTTTGTTGCGCTTTTGCTGATTATTTCTGGCCGCTCAGAGGAAACCACGAAGATCGTCGAATCTACTATACATCAAGCGCATGAACAGCTAAGCACCGCATCATACGTAATTTTAAGTGTTGTCTTCTTATTGATTATCTGTGGTCTCGGGTGGTGTTTCTACCGTGCTCTCTCGGCAACAAGTGCGGTCAATGGCCCTCAAGAGCCTCAAGATACCAACGAATTAGAATAGCAGGAGACATACTTGATTACTTTTGATAATCTTTATCACTAAAATATAGGGTACGAATCCGAAGAAAGTGATATAATCAACTGCCAACACAATACAGAAAGTGGAAGGGGAGTTTGATATGTGGTACTACATAAAAGATGATCAACGTCACGGTCCTATCAGCGAGGATGATATAAGAGGCTTAATAGAAAATGGGACAATCACACAAGATACTCTTGTTTGGCGAGAGGGCATGGATGATTGGCAGCAAGCTGGTTCTTCGGATCTTCGTGAACATTTTACTGACGTTCCCCCACTTGTACCCGCAGTTTCGACCACATCGGCTTTATATAGCGTGCATTACGATCCAAAGTCATTCAAGACTCTGTGGCTCTGGTACGCATTGCTATCAGCAATCGGGTATCCTTTGTGCATAATATACGTAGGGATCCCCGTCGCCATTGCCGGCACTGTCTTAATGTTCATCCTGTTATATCGATTCTGGGCTGTAATCCAGGATGGTAACGTCCGTACAACCCCCGGTAAGGCGGTGGGTTTTTTATTTATTCCATTCTTCAACTTCTATTGGGCATACGTTGCTTGGGTTGGATTAACTAAAGACATTAACGCTTATTGTCGCCAAAGAAATATCGGAGTACCTGAGGTAAATGAAGGCCTTGCTCTTACATGGTTCATACTGTGTTTTGTGGGAGCCATACCGTTTGTGGGTATACTTGCGGGTATAGCAAACCTTGTGATAATGATTATCCTGGCCAGGCAGCTTGCCACTTCAGCAGCGGCTATCGTCAGTGCCAAGCAGTAATGTTCTTCAGTAGATCAAAGCTATAAGCTGCAGATCACGAATTTGTATTCGCTATTTTGGTTTGAAGCCGTCCACACTATTTCCTGTGTACTTAGCGCAGGCCTGCTCCAGATCCACATCGCTTATATTAGCTAATGTGCAAAGCCAGGCAAAAACGTCAGCGAATTCTTCCTGCTTATTTTCGTGGTTCTCACACGCCAGCGCAGTAGCTAATTCGCCGACCTCCTCGATGAACCACATGAACGTCGCCGGAACTCCACGTTCTTGGTCTCGCTTTTTATATTTCTTAGCTATTATTTGTTGAAATTCGCTGATACGCATTTCGTTGTGCTGTCAAGGCACATTTGCACAAGCAAACACTGCTGATTGTCTTATTTTTTGCCTGCTATCAGAGATGAAAGTTTTGCTTTTTCAAATACTTTCCTTGCTTGAGCAATTGCTTTATCATAGACTTTTTCTGCTCGAGCACCGCATTTGTCGCTACCGGCTTGCTCAGCGAGATTCAACTGGCTGGTCATTGGGCCGTCAACGGCTTCTATGATCTGCAGCATCGTAATCTTGCTCGCCGCTCTGGCCAGAGAGAAACCGCCTCGTGGCCCTCTCTTGCTGCGCAGGACGTTTGCCCTAACCAACTGCTGCAATATCTTAAGCAGATATTCTAAGGGTATATCATACTCCTTAGATATGGTTTGAGACAAGATTACTCCTTTGCCCTGATGTTGGGCGATATAGCCGACTGCCAGCAATGCATATCCTGTGGATCTACTGATTCTCATTCTAATCTCCTTCAAAATAATCCGACAATTTTGATAAGATCATTGCATGCTCTGAGCACTTGCAGCAGTGTGAGAGCAAACACTAACATTATTCCGAAACAGTGAACCGACAGCGCGAATCTGTGTAACTCAGATATCTTTTGTGTCTACATATTTCTTTCGCTGCCTGACATTCCCCCTTCAGTGAACAAAACTGCGTTTTGAGCCTTACCTTAACTCCTTTAGCAGTATATTTTCATGAACATTATTAAACAACCAAATTTAAATATTATCCACAACATCCTAAAAATGGCAAGTATTTTCTTAAGGAAAGGACCCAAAAATTCGAAATTTGGCAAAATATTTTTGTTCATGCAACATTTTACTCTCTATCTACAATCTCAAAAATTCTCTGATGCTGGCAAAAAACTTGACGTCAGGCACATATCTACATACTATTATCAGATTACTTAGTATCTTTTATTTGGAGGTTGTTATGGCTGAATTAAAGCCGCGAATAAGTGTCGAGTATGTTGGTACAGCAACGGTATTGACCTTTATCGACCAGAAAATCCTCGAGGATAAAGATATTAATGCACTTCAAGAATCCATTATATCTGTTGTTGAGCAGGCAGACAGGATAAATCTAATTTTGGACTTTAGCAACGTCAAATTTTTATCATCTGCTGTTCTTGGCCTTTTGATAAGGATTAGCAAAAGAGTATATGAGCATAATGGTCGGTTAAGACTTTGTGGTATAGATCCAAAAATTTACGAGATATTCAAGATAACGAGACTAAACAAGGTTTTTGATATCTATAAGGACTTCCCGAGTGCTACACAGGGTCTCTCTAAGGCCGATTAGGTAGGATATTTATTATATTTTGGGTAGTTCGGTGGGTTTTAATCGCCAACTGGCGCGAGGGTATGTGTCTATGCCGATAGGTATTTGTTCTGCAATTTAGTCTCTGAGCCTATGACTTTGGAAACGCCAGACTGTTGTTCGATTGTCGTCAAGAGCGTAACGTCTGCTCTTGCGGATGTGTGTAATCAGATTTTGTCAAAACTCCAAGTTAATAGCTATCGTCAGGATGATATTTTTTCTATCCATCTGGCTTTGGAAGAAGCCTTTCTCAATGCCATAAAGCACGGCAATCGAATGGATCCCAACAAAGAAGTCAGAATCGACTGTACAATTGGAGCTGACAAAGTTGAAATTGCTTTGACCGATCAGGGACAAGGATTCGATCCTGATTCTGTTCCTGATCCGAGATTGGGTAAAAATCTGTATAAGCCAGAAGGCCGAGGCTTATTTCTTATAAACTCGTATATGGATGTTGTGAAATTTAATGAGCGTGGAAATTGCGTGTATATGGTTCGATACAAAGAAAGGCCGCCTATAGAAGAATATCAGCAATAGACCCGGATATAGTAACCTTACTCAAACTGACCGAATTTTAGTTGAAAACCAATGTAAATACCTATTTGACAACAATATATTGCCCTTTGTCATTCCCGTGAAA
>CAYNTC010000116.1:0-7301 GCA_964399795.1 uncultured Pirellulales bacterium
AATTCACAAGTGCATCTCTTAGTTCATGCGTTCTAAAATTGGCCAGCTCGGGATCGGCTCTGCGATAGTGCCAAACCAGAGAAAAGTCTTTCTCCTCCACAGATGAACCCGGTGTTCGATCTGAGTACAGTTCGAGAATGGGCCTGATGGTGTTTTTCCACTCCGGTGTCCATGGTTCCCAGCTCTGCCACTGTTTGTTTTTTTGCCTGGTCCAGCCCCCATGTTCAGCAACCAAATCCACATTCAACTGGCCTAACCATTTTTCCAGCATTGTCTTATCTCGTCCACTTATTACCACAACACAATTCTTGGGGTCGCTGGAAAGCTCTGCCAGCACGTTCAGAATTTCACTATCTGGTCCTGCCTTTACAGGTCGGCCCTTGAAGCCAACGAGAGTACCGTCATAATCCAGCAGGAGCAGCCGCCTCCGGCTTTGCTTGTAGTCGCTGATCAACTTCTGACGCACAGTTTTGGAAATTTGCCGGACCGAAAGCTCTCGCTGTGTCTTCTTGATATCTGACAGAGCGTTCAGAAAATCACTGCTCCATCTTGACACGTTGTAGCGCAGAAGCCGTTCCTGCATCAGTCTATTGCGCTCCCTCTGTTCAAGTGGTGGCATCTCCAGAGCCTCTTTGATGGCCCGCACAATTGAACCTTTGTCGTTTGCATTGACCGTCAGAGCTTCTCCAAGCTCGCTTGCTGCCCCGGTCATTTCGCTAAGTATCAGAACACCGTTGCTGTCCGTTTTGCTTGCCACAAATTCTTTGGCTATGAGATTCATCCCGTCTCTTAAGGGTGTTACAAGTGCTACGTCCGCCAGATTGTATAACGCCGAGAGTGTTTTAAAAGGTAAGAACCGATATAGATACCAGACGGGCATGTAGCCGATCGCGCCGTGTTCACCATTAACCCGTCCGACAAGCTGTTCGAGTCTCTCTCTCAACAACTTATAGTCCTCCACGCTCGTTCGCGAAGGGACAGCTACCATTATCAAAGTCACCTGGCCTTTGTATTTTGGATTCTGGGACAGGAACAGGTCAAATGCCTCGAGTCGCTGAATTATTCCCTTAGTATAATCCAACCTGTCGATTGAGATTATTATTTTGCGGCTTCCTACCTTTGCGCGTATTTTCTCCACTTCTTTTTTGACTTCTGGATTTTGTATGGCTGTAGAGTATTTCTCGTAGTTTATGCCCATAGGAAAAACGTCGACCTTCAACACACGGTTGTCAGTATTGAATTCACCGAGTGTGTGTTCAACGCCCAGTATTCTGCATATACTGCTGAGAAAGTGCCTGACGTAGTCGTATGTGTGGAATCCAATAAGATCGGCGCCCAGCAAGCCATTCAATATCTCTTCGCGCCAGGGCAGCAGTCTAAACAATTCAAACGATGGCCACGGTATATGTAGAAAGAATCCGATCTCCAATTCAGGCAGTTTTTCTCTGAGCATTTGTGGCAGCAGCATGAGTTGATAGTCATGCACCCACACACGATCTTTATTTTCTGCTACCTCCACCACCTTATCACAAAAACTCTGATTGACCTGCTCGTACCTTTTCCAAAAAAGCTTCTCAAAAAAAGTCCGTGTCGGAAAGTAGTGGAAGAGAGGCCAGATCGTTTTATTGCAGAATCCTAAGTAGTACTGGTCTATCTGCCTGTGGGAGAGAAATACGGGTAAGCAATTATCGGCTGCTAATCTGTTTTCGATTTGCTCTTTGTCTTCCGCGGTCAGTTTTTCGCTTGTAATTCCTGGCCAGCCGACCCACAGCCGCTCGATTGACTCAGGCAGAGAAGATAGACCCGTGGCCAATCCGCCGGGACTAGCACGGAAGCGAAACTCTCCAGCCCTTTTCGTTACGTTAAAAGGCAAGCGGTTTGCAACAACGATCAATCGACTCATTGTCTTTCTCCTGTTCTTAAAATCGGGTGCTGGAAACTTGCGATGACAAGAAGACAGACTTTCGATGAGAAGGAACATGCGCCATTTTTTTTCTGTTTAGAAAGTATAATTTCACCTAAGTATAGCAAATTCCTCAGTATTCGCAATCTCTGAATGTGTTCGAAATCTCAATAGGTCGGCGCCTTTTTGCAAACTTCTCCAACGTAAAGTTTGTAATGAAAAGCGTTTTCTAATAGCCGATTGCTTATTCTTGCGATAATATGTTGTACAGCATAACCTACAATTTGTGCATTTTGATCTTAGATTATGTCATCTTGTTGTCGTATGTTTGGTAAGTTATGTTAATGGACAATTCGCAGAAAGAGAGGGCATCGCAGATTTCGGCGGCCAGATTGATTCGCCCGGCTTTAATTACGTCGGAAAAAATAATTCCGGATTACTCACTATGCCTGCGTCGGCTTCTAATTGGGTTCGCCGACGAGTCTATTCCCGTAGCCTTGATCTGTCAGCCTGGCTGTGATGTTGATTCTATTTTCTCAACTGCGGTTGAGGTTTACCGGCATCCGGTTATCGATCTGCCATTAATGGAATATTTCACTGTCGGCAGAGTTATTAACCAACTGAAAAAATTTAAGCCTACAGTTTTGCACTGCCTATGTGAGAGTAAAGCAGGCTTGGCCAGATATATAGCTCGCCATTTGGACCTTCCATATATACTGACTGTAAATTCATTGCAAAACCGTAATCGGCTCTCCATTTCGACAAAGCGGTGTGCACGAATAACTGTGCCGACCGAAAGCATTAGTAGCAATGTTGGAAAGGTCTACCCGCGTCTTGTTAAGCGCATCGAGCGCATAAACATCGGCACTTTTGTCGAGCAAGATACCGCATGTTTCTCCAGTTATTCTTATCTTCCGAGCATAGTCACAGCTCACCCGTTCAATAGTATTGCTGATTATCGATTTCTTTTCGCAGCGCTTAAACGTTTATCAATTCAAGGTTACGAGTTCACTTTTGTTGCAATGGGCACAGGTCGTGCAGAACGCCGACTGTGGAAATTGTTGTGGGAGTATGGTCTTGCACAGAGTGTTACGATTGTCCCAAGATTAACGCCTTTGCGTTCAGTTTTAGCAGCCGGCGATATTTTTATTCAACCCCAGCCGTACGATTTTTTTGACCCATTGTTGTTAGAGGCGATGGGTGTGGGTGCCGCTGTCGCGGCTTGTAGGGGCGGAGTTGACGATCTTATTATTCCTGATGAGACTGCGGTTGTTTTCAAGCCCGACGATGAGTTCAGCGTTATGTCTGCTTTGCAGCGGCTACTCGATCGGCGCGAATTTGCCCGGGAATTGGCCAAAAATGCACAGCAATATCTTAGAGATAATCACTCTGTCAGCAAGATGATTTCCGAGACTATAAAGACCTACCACACAGCTATGCAATCATTTAAGAGTTGACTTCATATTTTCTCATTTTCGATTTTATCAATCTTTATTTATTGCGGATGAAAAAGATTTCAATTAAGTAAGATCTGTTGTGATAATAACTTACAACGTTTATCTACATGGTAAAAAATTTTTGAATTTTTCTTGACATAGGATTACAAATGTAATAATTTAATCAATAAATTACATTTGTAATCTTAGGAGATTTATTTATGAAAAAGTTGCCGAGGATATCTGAGTCGGAATGGCTAGTAATGCAAGTTTTTTGGTCGAAAAGCCCATTAACAGCAAACCAAGTAGTAGAAGAACTAGAAAAAAAGATCAAATGGAAGCCAAAGACTTTCAAGACGTTAATCAACAGACTTATGAAAAAAGGAGCACTAAGATTCCAAAAAGAGGGAAGAAAGTACAGATATTATCCAGCGATTAGTGAAGACAAATGTGTACACACGGAGACGCGTTCATTTCTTCAACGTGTCTATAGGGGAGCAACTTGGCCTATGCTGGCAGCATTTCTTGAGGATGCGGAGCTTTCGGCAGAAGACGTCAAAGAATTTAAGAAAATTCTCGATCAGAAAAGAAAGGAATAAAAATGGAATCTCTCAATATACCGGTGCAGCCGTTCTTTGAATGGCTTTTGCAAACTACGATACAAGCCAGCCTGCTAATTTGCCTGATTTTATTGCTTCAGGTAATACTGCGAGGGAAGTTAGGACCTCGTTGGTGTCACGCTCTCTGGCTGCTGTTATTGATACGCATGGCCATACCCTGGGCGCCGCAGAGCCGGGCCAGTATCTTCAACCTTATACCGCAGTCGGTTCCGCAGCGACAGACACAACCTGCCCGGCAGGAACTCGTGGCTGAGAGCTTTGATTCGCAGGTAGCGGACAAGGGTACAAGCGAAGCGACATCGGTCTCAACAACCTCGGTCGCGCAAGACACACCAAAGACAACAACTGAAACGGTTGAGATACCTAAAAAAACGCCAGGCCAGTTGAAACCGGCCTTTTTTGAAGTTGCTGATATGTTGCCGTTCGTTTGGCTGGCGGGGGCGCTGGGTTTAGCTATTTATGTTTGCGTAAATAATTTTACTCTCTTGCGCATTATTCGACGCGAACGACCTTTGACCGACCAGCCGATTCTGGATCTGTTGGAGGACTGCAAAGCGCAAATGGATATCCGTATCATCCTGGGAATCGTGGCAACGGACAAAGTCAAAAGCCCGGCTCTTTTTGGATTTGTCCGGCCTAGGTTGTTATTGCCGGCAGCAATGATCAAGACTCTAAGTCGCGAAGAATTGCGATACGTTTTTCTTCACGAATTAGCCCATCTGAAGCGGCACGACATTTACCTGGGCTGGCTGATAAGCGCGCTACAAATTCTGCACTGGTTCAATCCGTTAGTCTGGCTGGCTTTTTACCGCATGCGAGCAGACAGAGAATTAGCCTGCGATGGCCTGGTATTGGCCCGCACGCAAGGCGATGAGTCAAAAGATTACGGCCGAACCATTGTCAGTCTTTTAGAGCGTTTTTCTCGCCCGCAGCCTCTGCCGAGTATGGCCGGAATTCTGGAAACCAAATCTCAATTGAAAAGGAGGATTACCATGATTGCACGATTCAAAAAGAATTCATATCAATGGTCACCCTTGGCTGTCACTTTGATTATTATCCTGGCCTGTATCTCACTGCCTGATGCATTGGGCGGTAAAGGCTTGGTGAGTTCCACCGCGAAACATGCGCCGGAAACTGTTCTCCGGCAGGTGATACTGGAAAAACTGAAGTGGCCCATTAGCCCACCATCACTCGATGGCAAGTATATATGCGGTGTTGATTGGTCTACCGGCAATCTTGCTGTCCACGAGCTTACAACGGGGGACGAACACGAGCTCACTAATAAGAAAGGTGCGTGGGATTATTCTGCCGATTTTGCCTACTGGTCGCTGATATCTCCTGACAGCACAAAGGTCGCATACCTTTGGTGTAACGATGATAAAGATGAAAATTTTAATTTCGAACTGCGCCTCACCGATCTCAACAGCTCCGAACCCCAGGTTCTTTATCAGTTTGAGAAAAAGGACATGTACGCATTCTTGCCCATCGGGTGGTCGTCAGACAACACGGAGATTCTCGGGGCCTTCTCCAGAAAAGGCGAACTCACCCAAATAGTCTGGGTCTCCACCGCGGACGGTTCCATGCGAGTGGCTACAACACTCGGCCAAGAGGTCAACCTGTTCGGCCCGGAGTCCTTCAGGGGAGATCGAACGGCAAAGTTCAATCTCTCACCCGATGGACGGTACCTTGCTTACGAAGCGCCGCAACAGAAAGGCTCGCCGAAATTCGACATATTTGTGTCGGCCCTTGACCGAAAGCACGAGATTTGTCTGGTTAGCCACGCCGCAAACGACATGCTGATGGGCTGGACTCCAGATGGCAGGCACATCGTTTTTGCAAGTGATCGCACAGGAACCCGTGATGCTTGGTCTCTGCGCGTTGTTGATGGTAAGCCGGAAGGCCTACCGGAACGGGTCAAATCACAGATAGGAAATATCGATCCTCTCGGATTCGCACCGGACGGCTCTTACTACTATGGCCTCACAGACGAGACCTGGAATGTCTATGTTGTCAGGCTCGACCCGGAGACGGGCAAAGTTCTGTCACCACCCAGAGCCGTTCAGCATACTGGCACAGAAGGATCTCCGGACTGGTCCCCTGACGGCCAGTATCTAGCCTACTGCTCGCGAAAGGGAACCGACAAATCACAAGCCATCCATTTACAAACTCTGGCGACCGGTCAGGAGCGTACGCTGGTCGAAAAGCTCCCATACTTTAATTGGCTTCGCTGGTCGCCCGATGGCCGGTCTGTCCTGATCACGGGCTTTGAAGAGGAAACACCTCACGTTGTCTACAAGCTCGACGTGCAGACGGGCAAGCGCACGACCTTGCTGTCGAGCGATGAGATGCATATTCGGGGGGCGGAACTATCGTCTGACGGCAAAACACTTTTCTATCTGGGCTACGAATCTACCTCTAAGACCAAGCATCTCATGGCCAGAGACCTCGAAACCGGCCGGGAAAAAGAACTCGTTCAGACTGGCAGTAGCGGTTCGAAAGTGCTTCGTCGCTGGGCTCTGTCGCCGGATGGACAGCAGTTGGTCCTTTCTACAAGGCTGAAACTCACAGACTGGCCCTGGGCTCTTAGAATCATCTCTGCCAAAGGCGGAGAATCTAAGAAACTGCTAGGGGCCGTGATTGGTGAGGTTACCTGGACGGCGGATGGTCAGAACCTCCTTTTTACGAAGCAGGATAAAAAACTGTGGCGAATCTCTGCAGAAGGTGGAGAACCACAAGAGCTCTGGGAATGGAAAGAGAGTTTTAGAGACCTGCGTGTTCATCCGGACGGGCAGCATATCGCCTTTGTCACGCGCGGCTATATGTACGAAGTATGGGCCATGGAGAACTTCCTGCCGGCGGCGGTCGCGAAGCCTGCTGAGCAGCCCAACTTTAGAAAGATTCGGATTCCTACCAAGCCGGGTAATGGGGTGCTCTCTCCAGATGGAAAAAAACTCGCCTTTGTCTCTGAAGAGAGTATCTGGGTAGTCCCGGTGCATGGGAAGGTAAGTCCTGATATTGCAGGTGAGCCTGTGAGGCTGCACGGAACAGAAGGAGCATGGAGTTGGGGCATGAGATGGTCTGCAGATGGCAAATGGATAGCCTACAACACCTTACCATCTGAAGACCATGTGGGAATTTGTATCGTTCCTTATTCAGGAGGAAAAGTTAAAAGAATTGTGAATAGGTATCGAGCTGGTGTTAGTATCCATAATTATCTTCTCAGCCTCTCACCAGACGGAAAGATAGTGGCTTTTACTTCCGATGAAAAAGAAAAAATCCAATTATTTGGTTCTCACTCATGATATTGGTAAAGAATAACAACAAAATTGGGCATATTGAGGA
>CAYNTC010000117.1:0-7206 GCA_964399795.1 uncultured Pirellulales bacterium
TATCAGGCCAGGATTATACCGGATATGTCGAACAGGTGCCTGAGCCGGAAGAAGGTGACTACTTTACCGAGCGATTCTCTATAAGCGGGACTTCATTTGACTTATCTTACAAGTCCCTGTTATTTACACCTGTAGGTAGCTCATATAGCTGTTGTATAAGTGATATATCTGCGTTACCGACCGATCCATCCGGCGGTACATCTGTTTCGCTTGGTGATGATGATTATGAGCATGTATACCTGTCCGGCCAGAACAATGTATGGATATATGGCAACAGCCATTCGAGCTTTTACATTGGCAGCAATGGTTATATAACATTTACGCAGGGAGACAGTGCCTATTTTGAGTCCTATTCGGAGCACTTTGACACTGAGCGTATATCGGTATTGTTTGACGATCTGAATCCATCATCTTCCGGAAACGTCAGCTACAAGCAGCTATCTGATCGCGTTGTGGTTACTTGGTCTGCTGTACCTGAGTATAGCAGCAGTAGTACCAATACGTTCCAGGTAGAGATGTATTTTGACGGCAGTATCCGGCTGTCATGGCTATCAGTTGCCAGCAACGATAGTATAGTGGGCTTATCAGCAGGACTCGGTGAGCCTGAGGACTTTGAACCGAGCGACCTGTCTGAGTATTCTCAATGCGGCCAATAGTGGGTGGTCTTCTATAGCTGCTTTTGGCTAAGCCACTTGGTTTTTGCCCAATCCCGAATATCATCAAAAAACGGAGTCCTTTTCTTCTCAACGCAAGCAGCAGCATAGAGATACATCGCAGCCGACCAGCTTTGCCAATCCTGGCCTTGTGGGGTGCCATCTTGTGCACGTAGCCATTCATTGAAACCGAATTCCACATTTGCTTGCCGAGCGGGCCGGACAAGTTCTGTCAAGGCCAGCAATTTCCTCTCTGCGAGCTGATGCTTTCCTGTGGCAACCAAGGATGCTATGTAGAATCCACAAATGAAAGGCCAGACTCCGCCATTATGATACTCACCGGCCTGATTGTATTTCTCGTATCGCGGCATCCAATCGGGATCATCGGGTCTTATATAAGGGAAGAAACTGGGTGGCAAATCAACTGCCAAATCTTCGTTGGCCTTTAGTGCTCTGCATTCGGTTTCTATCCATGCGATAATCCCCCTTGCTCTTGATAGTGAGGCTATGCCAGAGAGGATTGCTAAGCTGTTGCCCAACAAGTCAAACCTTTCGCTTCTGTATACCTTGTAAGACCAAAGCGCGTAATAGGGTTTGTATCTGAGAACGAGGCCTTCGTGCACGTGTCGTTGCTGACGCTCACCTTTGACCGTGAATCGGCCCATCATATCTAGTAACATCGATGCTCGCTCATGCTGGTCGAAGAGACGAAGATAAGTGTATACGACCGTATTGACGAAAAGTCCATATCCCAGCACCCACTGTTCGTCGCGCCAGTCGCTGGTGGGCAGCTGTGCCACTATAACACGGTCCGAGGGACTCTGAAATTGCATCCATTTCATGGCTTTTTGTACGGCTGACTCAAGAAAATCATGTTCGCCTGTCGCTTTTCGGAAAAGGCCTACTGCCATAAGAAATAACGGCGTTGTGTCACTTGCACCACGATCCTGGGGATCGTGAACGAGCGAAGGAATGTGTCCAAGCTGGGTCTGGTTTTTAGCTAAAGTCTGGAGGACTTTTCTAAGTGATTCGATAAGCTTCTTGTTGCCGGTCGTGAGTACACCCGCTGCAGAAATCATAAGGTCTCTGGTGTATGGCTCAGGATAAGCCCAACCTGCCGCCCTCGGCAGACCACGATAAGGCCCATGGTTATTGTGAAGTAATACCTGCAAGGCTGCCTTCTTGGCCCGATCGATGAACTCTTTCTGTTTTCTGTCCATCTCTATGAGATTCCCAGCCGCTTCGAAACGATTTCAACAAAGCGCTTAGCTATTACACGATAGTCGAAGTGTTCCACAGCTCTTTTTCTACCTTCATTTCCCATTTCTTCTCTGAGCTTGGCGTTTTGCATCAGGTCCATCAGGTAGTTAGCAATATCATGTACGCTGGCACGATAATCAACAATCCGAGGTCTTTTGAACACGAACTTATGTCCGGATTCATAGCCGGATTCATCTCCTAAGAAAGCCTCCCTGAGCCTTATTTCCTGTGCCACATCAGCAAGAAATGCAGTTTTACCGTGCACGAGGGTGTCCAACATGCCCATAGCTTTTACACCGATGACCGGTTTTCCGCAGGCATTGGCCTCGATTTGAATCATGCCAAAACCCTCCAGTCGGCTAGGAGCAGCATAGATGTCACACGCCGCCAATAGATAAGGCATAAAGTTTCTGGAGACCCGACTTGTAGTGTAAACTACATTCTTATCTATACCCAGATTGGCTGCCAATTGCAGATCGGCAAGATTTTGCTGTTCCGTGCGAGGTTGAGGCCAAACCTTGCATACGTACTTCCAGTCAGGTGCTTTTGTGTCATTTATGGCCAAAGCCTGCATAACTTCATGAGCACCCTTGGATGCAGCATCTCCCCCGACGGTAAGGATCATTATCTGATCTGGTGCCACGCCAAGAGCCTCTCGGACAGTGGCAATTTTCGGATCGTTTTTGTCTCGTGGTATGAAGGAGTCCGTATCACAGCCTACATGAAGCACTTCGATGTTCTTTCCGCTGAGACCATCTCGCATATATATTTTCTTGACCCAGTTCGATGTAACGAGAATGAGAGGCAAGGCTTCAAGTATTTCCTGGTAATTTGCCATATATCCATCTGCAACGAGCCAGGGAACAGCGGTAATTCCGTACCTTTGTGGATGAAGGACTAGGTGGGGAGTATGGCCCCAGTACCCAACACCGACAATTACATCGGGCGCGAACCAGCGATAATACCATTCCTTTTCCTGAGCCGATTCAAAATTAGCTGGATGGGCATCGACCCCCATCTCTCGTAGGCCTCTCAAGAGCAGATCTCCCTGAGTCGCCAGGCCTCCGGGCGATGGCGGATAATCGTATAAAACCAACACTTTCATTTTCTCTACTCCTACGCTTTAGTTTTTTTGTGAGCAGCTCCAAAAAGCCAAAAGGTTTCTTCACGTGGGGTAGTCTTAGCCTCAAAGCTATCTGAGTTGAAGCCATATATATCGGTTATGAGCTCATATTTCTTTTGCCAGATTTCATCGGGTAACTTTATATAGATATCTGCATCTTGGACAGGCCGAGGCAAATACTTTTTGTTTCCATCCTCATACGCGAACGTCCATAGTTGTTCGGCATGCAATGTGCTCGTTTCACAAAGGGCTAAGACAGCTTTTGCAGTCTCCTCGTGACGGAGATGCTTTGTGTACTCGCCCCAAACACTGTGTGTAATGACAAGGTCGTACCTGTCGGAAGGTAGCAGATTCATAATTGTATCCTGAACCTCACCTATAGAGAGGGATTTTTGGTCAGGCCCATCATCCATATCGCCCATAGTACCAGTGGCGTTTAACTGCTCAAGTGCTTGGAAAAACTTTTCCTGGCGGTCAGGATCACTTTTTCTGCAAATTGTAATTATTGTCCATTTGGCATCGGGATGAAGCAAAATGGTCCCGCCGGACCAGAGGGTTTCATCATCAGGATGGGCTACAATAACCGCACAATTACTTAAATCCGCTATGTGCCAGGATTTGCTTGAAGGGCTCATATTTCTCCCTTTCCTGAGGAATAGCTCTCTTTTTTACAAAGGCTTATCGACGTTTATTCTCCTGTTGGTAATTAAACGTGGGCAGAATCATGATTAGGACATCGAAGAATGAATTCGACCAGTTCGTCTAAGTTCGCCGTTGCAAGACATATACATGAGTCAGCAGCACCGTAATATATAAGTATTTTTCCGTTTTTATTCAGCCAGCCGCATGGAAAAACCACATCATCTACGTCACCTTCCCGCTCGTACGAAGCTTTTGGACCGAATATCCACTCATCCGACCTGCGGATGACCTTCGTAGGATCATTTAGGTCTAGTAAGACCAGGCCCAATCTATAGATGGAGCCTGAAGCTGTCGTGCGTACACCGTGATATAATATCAGCCAACCTTCGGGAGTTTCCATAGGAGGAGCGGAAAGTCCTATTTTATTAGCGTCCCACCAGGCACCTCGCCGGGCACGAATGACTTCCAGATGCTCACCCCAGTGCTTTAAATTCGGCGAAAACGAAAGCCAGATGTGTGATTCAATGGTGGGCAACTTCGCAACAGGACGATGGAGCATCGCCCATAAATTGCCGAAACGAATGGGAAAAAGCGCCGCATCCTTATCTTCGGGTGGCATAACCGGACCCAATCGCTGGAATGTCTCGAAGTCCTTGGTTATTGCCAAAGACACCAAAGGGCCGCCGCAGGAAAATGCAGTGTAAGTAATGACCCACTGTCCCATTTCGCCCAGCCAGGTAATCCGTGGGTCCTCAATGCCCCAGAGCTCTTCCGGATTGCTCTCGGGTTCAGGCTTTAGCGTAGGCTGTGGGTCTATTTGCCATTCGTCAACACCGTTGTCACTTCGCGCAACCGTAAGATGTGAAATACCCCTGAAGTCCTCAACGCGAGCGAGCAGAAGTATTTTCCCATCTACTTCGGCGGCAGCAGCGTTAAAAACTGAGTTAGCAGGATAAGGCCAATTCTTTACCGAGAGAATGGGATTACCCGGATGCCTTGTGAATAGTTCGTGGCTTAAACTTTTGTCCATGGTTGTTCTCTTTAAAACTTGTCATTAAAAATATCATAGCTGCCCAGTTATCTGGACTATGCCCTTTCTTATTAGCATAACAGCGATGGCGGCCAAGAGAAGACTCGTTATCTTTGACAGAGCCTTTGCGCCCGATTCGCCCAATGCCTTTATCAGAACGGAAGAGAACGCAAAAATCAATCCCGCCAGTAGAATATTGGCAACCACCGATATCAATGTTGGTATTATTCCGTATTGGGATATTATAACCATCGAGGTGGTAAGAACTGCCGGCCCTACAATCAAAGGCGTTCCTATAGGTACCGAGCCCAATTCTTCACTTGGCAGCCGCCGTGTCTTGACCGGATTAGCGATGTCTATGATTGCGATACAGAAAAGTATCGCTCCTCCAGCAACCATAAAATCACCCAACGTAATACCCAGCAGCCTAAATACCGCCTTGCCAAGGAATATAAAGCCGATCGCCAAAATCAGAGCCGTAAGCACCGATTGCACGATGATTCGGTAGCGCTGTTGCTGCGTCGCACCTTCGGTAAGTGAGACGAAAATTGGCAAGACTCCTATAGCATCAACTGCTACGAATATCGGAATGAAAGACAACAATATATTTCCTGCCAGTGCCATTGGGTCTGTTCGTTCCTATTTTGTCTATCGCACACTACCTTTATTCCATCCCTTTTCGGTGCTGGGGTGTAGTCGGCCACCGTGGAGCATATTTACAGTTGGCGGTCTTCCACTACCGGATGAGCTTGGCCCAGTTTTTGGGTTCGGCTCCAACGGCCCTTAAGAATCTCTGTTCGGTTAACCGTTCCAACCTTGAGCGCTCTTGCTTTGTTTTCTTTTGTAAGGGGACCTGTCCACCTGCGTAAGTCTGATGTCCGCCACCTGTCCCGATCCCGTCAACAATAGTCTGTATTATACTATCGGCCCTGCTATTGTGTTCGGATGTTCGAATAGAGATGAACAATCTGTCGCCAAAGTAGCCACTGCACATCACCCAGTCCGTGTCCTCATCGCGTAACAGCAGGTCGGCTACTTCGCCTATCATGTCGGGATTGTCTGTCTGCCCTAATGTTGTAGTTATACACCTTTTGTATACCCTGGCGTTCTGCAGAGCTTCCGCTAACATCTGGAAATACGGTCTTTGTACGCTGCCCCGCTGTATTTCGCCGAGCATCCTCTTATTTGCCAGTGCGAACAGAAACCCAATTGCTTCGATGTCCGCTTTTATTGCCTCTCGCCCAAGGTCCTGTGTGTCAGAGCGTATCGCATAAAGTAAGCCTGTGGCCAGGGCGGTATCGAGCGTTACCTTTGCTGCCCTGAGGTACTCCAGTAGTATCGTAGCTGTTGCGCCATATCTGCTTCGGACATCGGTAAATGGGGCGCGTCGCGTCACAGCCCGGCAGGGGTGGTGATCTATGACGATGTCCGGTACGAGCTGTTCAGGCAGACAGTTATTGCCTGTGCCTGGCTGTGTGTCGATCAGACTGATGGTCTCGAATTTTTCGAACTCAATTCCACCACAAGGTCTGAGATTTAGATCAAGATATCGAACAAGTGCTCTATTCTCAGCCCTTCCTACAGTTCCTCCGTGTGTTATGGAGCACTGAGTGTTAGCAAGGGCATTCACCAACCGACCAAGTGCAACTGCTGAAGCAATTGAGTCGGGGTCCGGATTGTCCTGGATGACGATAAGAAGACGGCTCCTTCCCCTGAGAAGGGCATTGAGCTTTTTAACCTTTGAGAGTGTTTTAAGAGGTACTTTCATTGGCCAACGTGCAAAATATGGTCTGAGACGTACGGTGAGTTAACAAGCCGTCTTGCTAAATTGCGTTTCCTTAAATATCGCATTAACAAGTCATTAGTATTACCCCACTATGGAGTATGCCATGGGGCCGGAGTCTATTTGCCTTTTCTAAAGGGTCTGAATAGTCTGAGCAGAACGATATCTCGCCAACTTTTCCTCAAAGGGAAGATTCCCCTTTCGACGAAGCCAACTTCTTCTATCGAATAGAAAGCATGTGGATTGAATTTCTTTATCAACCCCACGACACCGGCAGCTTCTCGGCGTGGTACAATAGTAAATACTACTTTTACTTGGCCAGTTGCGCCATGCCCATCGACACTGGTAACTCCGTAGTTCTCAGCCTTGAGGTATTGTACCAGGGACAGGGCGTCCTTTTTGGTAACGACCCTTATCAAAACCACGCCCAAAGACAATTTCTCAGCTATGTGAATACCTACGAAGTTGCCCATGGCGAAACCGCCTGCATAGGCGATATAGCATGCGGGATTAGACAGGTTCTTCATAATCTGGCCAATGGCAAGAAGCCAGATCAGGATTTCAAAAAAGCCCACAAGAGGCGCCAGATATTTGAATCCCCGTGAAACAAATATTACCCTGACAGTGCCGAGACTGACATCAAGAATCCTTGCAACGAAGATCAGCACCGGCAGGGCAATCCATGTATAGAATCCTGAATTGAAAAGGAGCAGAT
>CAYNTC010000118.1:0-7196 GCA_964399795.1 uncultured Pirellulales bacterium
TAATCGACATGATTTCCGTTACAGCCGCTGAGATTAAGCCAGATGTGCTGTTGATCCTTCTTGTATTTTTCGCGATCAACAGCAATCCTACCAATGCGGTAATAAGCTCGTTCACCATAGGTTTTGCGGCAGATATAATTGGCCCAGCTATGGGGCCGCGAATGATTAGTTTTGGCGTCTTCGGTACACTGCTGGCGGATATGCACCAGGTAATTGAAATCCGAAAAATGTCTCATCAATCGCTCGCAATATTCATGACAGGTTTTTTAACAGCCGCTTTAGCGTTTTTTCTATCCTTTCTAAAAGCAGAGCCGGCCGCATCCGGTGCATATACTGAGTTGCTCTGGAAACCGATTTACTCAGCAATAATCGGGCCAATCTTATTCTTGCCGACTGCCTGGTTCATGCGTATAAGAAAACGAAGAATGAGAAGATTTTAGTTGGTGAATGGTAATTGGTTATTGGTTATTGGTAACTGGTTAATCAACTATCATTTAACCAAATTTCCATGACAGAACCAGGCAGTCCGATACGTCTAATTTTATTGCTCCATTTAACAAAAATGTACAATAGACGAGTCGAAATCTTTATAGCTTTCAGTGCCCTGCTCCTATTGGTGTGCATTCTGCGACTGGCTCAGATGCAGCTGCTGCCGAATTCACGCGTCCAGGATGCCATAGCAGAACTGAAACGCCAAAGAGGGCAATATCAGCAACTAAAAACCCTCCGGGGTAAAATACTGGATAGAAATGGTAAAGTATTAGCACTCGATGAGCCGAGATTCGAGCTAAATATAGATTACAGCCTCACCTGTTTTGCTGATGAGCGTGTCAGAGAAGCAAAACTCATAAATGCACGCAGACAAAACGCGAATATTCTAATTCCTAAAGTTCAAAAACAGCTACGAACAGGATATGAGGATTTACAACAGATAATTGATAAGTGTATACACTTTGGCCTTAGCCGTGACGAAATCGAAGATAGAATCAATCAGATAAATGACAAGATATGGAATCTGCGCAGGTACCTTGCATGGAAAAGAAATTATCCGGATAGAGACTTCTCACAAGCTGTTCCTGATGCTAATGAACAGATTCTATTAACGGCCGCAGTTGATATTGCTGAGATGCACAAAAGTTGGCCTCTTTTGGAACTAAACACCGATGATGATATCTTCGCCGCACAAGTGGAATTTATGAACATCGAAGGAGTTGAGATTTCACCACAGGGACATAGATTTTATCCCTACAGGTCAGTTGCCGCTCAAACAATAGGATGGGTAGGCCCGGCAACCCAAGAGCAAGATAAAGAACTCTTCGCTAATGACAGATTAGCGAGCTACACGCAGGGCGAAGTCTGCGGAAGAGAAGACGGCGTTGAATATGTTTGCGAAAATATTCTTCGCGGCAGACGAGGTGAACTCATCTACGACATAGACCGTCAACTAATCAGTAGAACCGAGATGCAGTTAGGCAGAGACGTCCGACTGACACTGGACATTGAACTTCAGCAAAGGATAGAAGAGTATCTGGCCAACTACAACCACAACCCAGGTTGCGGGCCCGGCATGGCTGTAGTCGTCCTCGATGTCACAACAGGAGACATTCTCGTACTTGCTTCAATGCCGGTTTTCGACCTGAACCGTGCAAGATACGATTATAGTAAACTCATTCGCGATCCCAACAAGCCACTGATAAACCGAGCAATAAACAAGCAGTACCCACCTGGATCGGTTGTTAAGCCATTGATTCTCATCGCCGGATTTGAATCCGGTAACATCACAGCAAATGAGGTCATCGAGTGTCCTGCCGAAAAAGCTCCATTCGGCTGGCCGAACTGCTGGATATATAATAGGCACAGAGACGGCCATAGTAATAGATGGGAAAACTACGCTCGTAATGCTATCAGAGGAAGCTGCAACATATATTTCTCTCGACTTGCGGACAGAATCGAGCCATTAGTGCTGCAGCAATGGCTTTTCAAATTTGGCTACGGTCGTGTTTCGTCGCTCATCGCCCGTGACCCGTCAATCGATTCACAGGTCATGGCGGACGGGTCCCGAGAACTAAGGCAAGTACCCGGAGAAATATCAAGCATTCCATCTAATACAGGAATCTCATCTCTTGAACAAGTACCTGTTCTTGAAGAAGGCGAAAGAAGGCTTTTCGGCATAGGTCAAGGCAACCTGCGTGCGACGCCTTTGCAGGTGGCCAATGCGATAGCAGCTATTGCGCGAGGCGGAGTATACAAGCCGCCTAGGTTGTTTTTGGAGGATAAGCCTATTCGTCATTCTGAGCGTAGCGAAGAATCTCTCTCTTCTTTCATGCCAGATCCTTCGACTTCGTCTCAGGATGACAATTTGTCGGTTGATTCAACATCTCTCAGCATCTCACCACAGACTTTGGAGGTAATCTATGATGGTATGCAGGCTGTAATTAACGAACCCGGCGGCACAGCTTACGAGGCGTTCGCCTATAGCGGCTTTGCGGAGCAGGACGTGAAGGTTTACGGCAAAACAGGCTCAACAGAGAAGCCGGACAACGCCTGGTTTGGAGGATTCGCCGAGGATAGTGATGGCTCAAAAGTGGCGATAGCTCTAGTTGTTGAGGGCGGTCAGCACGGCTCGAGCGATGCGGCGCCTTTGGGGCGTGACATTATCCAGTTCTGTATAGAATCGGGATATTTGGGGCGAGCTGTGCCATAAAAAGATTGACAAAAATTTTGCGTTGAAAAAAGATTTCAAAAAAATCACTTTGACATTCATTTAATGAAGGCTACGATTCAGTGGAGATATACTGTCGAGATTCAGCGTTTAGTAAGCGTTAAATAACAAGGAGAATCGAAAATGTACTGTCCAAAATGTGGAACAGAAAATCCGGATGATGCTCAATCCTGTAGTACCTGTGGTGCTCTATTACCCCCGAGTCCACCAAAAGCCGCCGAACCAATCATACCTAAAACCAGCGGCCTGGCCATCGCTGCGCTCGTTCTTGGTCTCCTGAGTTTTTTACTCGGTATCCTGACAGGTATTCCCGCCATCATTCTCGGGATAATAGCGCTGGCCAAAATCGAAAAATCCGGCGGAAGAATAACAGGCAAGGGTTTCGCCATTGCAGGGATTGTGGTTCCTGTTTTCTCATTCGCATTATTAATGATGGCGATTCTTTTACCGGCATTGTTCAGGGTCAGGCAGATTGCCTTTAGAATGACCTGCGGGACGAACCTCTCAGGTATCGGAAAGGCGATGCTGATCTACGCCAATGACTACGATGATGAGCTTCCCCGGGCAGGTGGTGGGGACACGGTTTGGGGTGGACCGGTAGCATGGGATGCTGTTGACAGGTTCTCAGCATACGGCTTAACTGGAGATGGTACCGGCGGTCGCGGAACGGTTTCCTCTAGCCTTTATCTTCTGGTAAAGTATGTGGAATTAACGCCCAAGTCGTTTGTATGTAAGGGTGATGCAGGTACGGATGAGTTCAAGCTCGTTGACTATCCTAACCGCGCTACAACATGCGAAGAGCTCATTGATGCTTGGGATTTTGGAGGTCAGCCGGGTGATCCGGCAACGACCCATTGTAGCTACGCGTACCATCATCCGTACAGCCAGTATTCATTGACAACCTCCAGCGAACCGGGTATGGCAGTTGCAGCAGACCGAAATCCCTGGATTGAGTCGCCGGCTGCTGAGGCCAAACCTTTCCGAGGATCGACAACTGACGGCGGCCCGTTTACTCCGGATATGGATCCGTATAAAGGCACGGCTAATCAAGCCCGCTATGGCAATGCAAATGCTCATCAAGAGGATGGTCAAAATGTATTGTTTCTTGATAGTCACGTGAATTTCGAGAAACGATCTTACTGTGGCGTTGAGGATGATAACATTTACACGTACGTTATATCGGGCAGCCAGGTTGGTTCACCGATAGGCGAGGGGCCAGTTGTCTTTAACAGTGTGCCCGGCTGCAGGAAGGACTCATTCTTGGTGCATGACGCCGAAGCTTCGGGTGCACCATCAAGGCGATAAACAGAGTAGTTCGTCTACGATTATGTTTTCTGAACGGCCTTATGCGGTGGATCATGAAGCCGCTTTCTTTGCTTACGGCTTTGATCTTCGGGTACTTAGAAAAATATGTGAACCCGGACATAATTAAAATACTAAGTAGAATAGTAATATGTACTGTCCAAAATGTGGAGCAGAAAACCCAGATGATGCTAAGGTCTGTAGCTCGTGCAGCTCTAGTCTTAGTCCCGCTTCCGCACCCCCTGCCCCGCCGGTTGCTAAAACAAGTGGGCTGGCTATCACCTCGTTAGTATTGGCCATTCTTAGTCCGTTTACCTGCCTTGTCACGGCGATACCTGCGATAGTCCTTGGCATCGTGGGTCTATGCAAGATTAATAAAAGTGCAGGCCAATTGAAAGGTCAAGGCCTTGCCATTGCAGGCATCTGTATTCCAGCTGTTTCTTTGCCTCTGATCGCATTAATGATGGGCATTCTGATGCCGGCGCTTGCAAGAACCAGACAACTCGCCTTTCGAATGACGTGCGCCACGAATCTATCAGGACTTGGCAAGGCAATGCTAATCTATGCCAACGATTATGATGACATGTTCCCGACTCCATCCGAATGGTGCGATTTGCTGATTGAGTACGCCGAAGTAACTCCACAGTCCTTTGTATGTAAGGGTGCGCCGGAAGGGCCTTGCAATTATGCAATGAACGAAAACGTAGCAAGGCTTGGCATAAGTGCTCCGCCTGATATGGTACTGCTATTCGAGACATACCCAGGTTGGAACCAGGTCGGTGGGTCTGAAATTCTGACTACGAATAACCATCAGGGCGAGGGCTGCAATGTACTATTCGTTGACGGCCATGTCGAGTTTGTTAAGCCAGACCAATTACACAGACTGAGGTGGAAACCGTAGTCGGAATATTACACCAACAAACGAATTGCTGAATTGAAATCGTCAAACTAAAAGATACATCGGTCTGCTACAAGATAACCAAATCTCCTGCAATAGCCTCGCTATAAAAGACCGATTATACCAATCGTATTAAATTGCTGCGCTTCGTATTTTTGGCATAAATGGGTGGCAGCCTCAAGCGTAGCTTGGGGATGGCTTTCTGATCGTTATACAAAGCGCAATATCTAATTACAATTGGTATTAACCATTGCTTAAATTGGCCTTAGTGCTCATACTCAAGCTGACGGTTTTTAGAGTAAAACTTTCTTAATATCTTCTCCGAGAGCAACATAGCAAAATTTGTCATTCTCACGCAGAGCCTGCCCTGAGCGCTAGCCGAATGGGCGGGAATCCAATTGTCGATTCGCTAACTGGATACCCGCTTTCGCGGGTATGACAGTAAAAATCGGTTGGTTTGAGTTTTAAAAAAGGATCTGAATGTCTCTGTTTTTTCCACTTGATGTGGATAGTCAACATCTGGTATACTAAGCATCAGTAAAGAAAGCGTTAAAATCCGCACGGTTTAATTTTTTCGTGCATAGAAATAACTGCGGAGACAGGTCATTATCCTACTTATCGAAAGATATGGGAAGGAGGAAGAAAGATGACTACGGCGAGAAACTCACAAATCATGCAGACAATCCCTTTATTAATTGCAATCTGCTTAATCAGTTTTCCTGCCTTGGCGAAATACGGCGGTGGGACGGGAGAACCTAACGACCCGTACAGAATCGCCACGGCAGAGAATCTTATCTTGCTTGGCAAGAGTCCCGAGGATTACGATAAGCAATTCATCCTGACCGCCGACATCGATCTGGACCCGAATCTGCCCGGCCGCAAGGTCTTTGACAAAGCAGTTATTGCCCTAGATACGAATGATACAGAAAGAGGATTTCAAGGAACTCCTTTTGCCGGTGTCTTTGATGGTAACGATCACACGATCTCGCATATGACAATCAATGGTACGTGCCAGTTAGGACTTTTCGGCCAATTGGAGTTCATGGCTGAGATCAAGAATTTGGGAGTATTGGATGTCAACATAACAGGTTCAGATCACTACATTGGAGGACTGGTGGGGATCAGCAACGGTGCTGTGAACCATTGCTACAGCACCGGCAAGGTCAGGGGTGAGGACGAGGTCGGTGGGCTCGTTGGGGACAACTATGGTGATATAATCAATTGCTACAGCACCGGTACGGTTTCAGGCGCTATGGACGTTGGCGGCCTAGTGGGAGATAACACCCGCTGGGGTGTTATCACGAACAGTCACAACATCAGCGATGTCAACGGGAGTTGGAATGTCGGTGGGCTGGTGGGAGGGAACGGTGGCTTTGTGATTCATTGCTACAATACCGGTGCGGTCAGTGGCAATGAATGTGTTGGCGGGCTGGTAGGTCTAAATGAAAATAAGAGCAGTGTGGACAACTGCTATAGTACAGGTAAGGTGAGCGGTCCTTCTTGGGCAAGTTTTCAACCTGTTATTAGTTCATATGTTGGTGGACTTGTGGGGAAAAATAAGGGAAGTGTGGTCAATTGCTATAGTACTGGGTCAACAAGTGGGGGAAATAACGTCGGCGGGCTCGTGGGATATAATTCGGGTGATGTGACCGCTTGTTTCTGGGACATCCAGAGCTCAGGCCAAGCCACAAGCTTTTGGGGTACAGGATTGACCACGGCCGAGATGCAGACCGCCAGCACATTCCTCGATGCCGGCTGGGACTTTGTGAATGAGACGGAAAATGGCACGGAAGATATCTGGTGGATTGATGAAGGCCTGGACTATCCGCATCTGTGGTGGGAGGCCCACAAATACGGCGGCGGGACAGGAGAGCCTAACAACCCGTACCTGATTTACACGGCCGAACAGCTCAACACCATCGGCCTCAATCAGGAAGACGCAGATAAACATTTCAGGCTGATGGCCGATATTGATTTATCCGCCTATCAAGGAGATACCTTCAACCGTATCGGATTCTATGAGCCTCCACAGGAGGTTCCCGATTGGCATCCGCCATTCGCTGGTGTATTTGACGGCAATGGCCACACTATATCCAATTTCACCTATGTTGTCGATGTCAACGATCCACCTACTCGCGGTTTCTGGGGTGATGAGGATGTCGGGCTCTTTGGGTATGTAAATGGGCCGAAGGCCCAAATCAAAAATCTTGGTCTGATTGATCCCAACATCTATCCGGCAACAACTTGCACAGAAAGAGTGGCCGCGGTTGGTGC
>CAYNTC010000119.1:0-7172 GCA_964399795.1 uncultured Pirellulales bacterium
CGAAATTAGAAAGCACTAAGGTAATTATCGTAAGCGGCGTGATAAAGCAGGATGAGATTGACCAGTTGTTAAAGTTCGGTGCGGAAGATTTCATCAAAAAACCCTTCACTGTAACCGAGCTTACCGACAAAATAACCGCCACTTTACAGATGGAAAAGCAAAGCGCCGTAAGTTGAAGTCTTTAATTTCCTATTACCAACCACGCTTGTAGATATGACCATTTGTGGCCGTCAAACAGGCAATGCCGATACCAGCATCCTGCGATAGTTCAAGAAGTTTAAACCGCACAGCTGTAAAGGCAGCCATAGGGTGGAGAAAGTCATCGATACAACCATCTCCCAGCAGGTAGAATTGGCCGTTGGCAAATTGAATTCGCTTTCGATTTTGCCATGTGTTGCGGTTCAATTGTTTTCCAGGTTCACACAGATACAAACTTCGTCTTCTTCGTTGGCTGAGATTATCGAATCCGAGCCGGCTCTTTGCGCCAGGATTCTTGCCCTCATGCACCAGAAGGGCATCGACATGTCTGATGAGCAGTTTTCAATGTCCAGAGCTTTGGGCAGACTGCCCGGTGATTTAGTGCGTGATGCTCTATTATCTGTTGAAGTGGCCATAGACATTGAGCTTGATCGCCAAGCCGATTGGCAAACCGTTCTGTCGAGAGAAAAGCTCATACTACATAATCTTGCTGTGGCCTGTTGTGCTGCCGATATTGCCAGGGTCGTCTCGCCCGCCATTGACCCGCGGCTGGCTTATCTGGCTGGCTTGCTACACGATGTGGGAAAATTTGCGTTTAACGAGGTGATGCCGAAAGCCTTTGGACGCATTGTTGAAAAGGCTGAATCAGCCCACCTCGATTTGTGTACGGTCGAACAAGAGTACTTTGGCACCGACCACACGTTACTGGGCAAAAGCCTCGCCCAGAAATGGCACTTTCCAGAGCCAATTGAAATTGCTGTGTGGTTACACCATAGCCAAACTGCGACAATTTCACAGACCTTGCCCGAAGCAAGAATAGCTCAGATTGTTCAGTCAGCCGATTCCATAGCTCGGCAGCTTGGCATTGGCCAATCCGGTAGCTACGATGTACCAGAACCTATAGATAAAATTGCACAATCTCTTCAAATCGAACTGGGGCAATTAGACCAAATTAGTCAGGGCCTTGCGGAAACGGTTAAGAAAAAGGCGAGAGTTTTGGCTCTGGATTTGCCAAATGCAAAGAAACGCTATTGTGGTATCGTGCATAGTGCCGCAGCGGAATTCGCCAAAAAACAAACAGACATGTCCCGTGAGAACCGGTACTTACAGACAGCATCGGCTGAGCTGGATTTCACTTTAGATTTTCTTGTCGGTACAGATTCAGCAGCGACAGCTATAGATATTGCAGAGCGGTTCGCTTCACGCTGGCAGAGGTTTTATCAAACCGGTGCTGTGTGTTTGTATATTGTTCCACCTCAAACCCGCTTTGACGCATCGCGGCGAGTGCGACAGTTGCTCGAAGCCGTAGTTGTTGAAGGCCTCTCACACAGTGAAAGGCTCATATTGGAAATTCCTGAGGGCGCGGAAGTAATACCAAAACAAATAACAAATGATTTCGCAATGTTGGATGCTCACGATCATATTAGTTGGCTTTTTGAGCAGGTAAATGTTGACTTTGCATATAACCGGACAAAATTAGTGCCGCTTCTTTCCGGCGGCACTGCGGTAGGGGCAATTGCCTTTGAACTGCACTATCCGGGTGATGCGGAGCTATTCGCCGAAAAGTTCAAACGAAGCACATCCATAGCGGGCAGAGTTCTGGATATGGCCTTTGCTCGACAGCGACAGGAGCGATTTGCCCAACGGTTTGCCCAACTTATTCAAAGGCACAGAAACGAACAGGTCGGTAAGACGGCTGTCAATTCTATGAGTGCTTTAGCTGAAATGGCAGCGGGAATGGCCCATGAATTGAACAATCCTCTATCAGTCATATCCGGTCGAGCTGAGCTACTGGCCGAATCTGAGACCGACGAGGTTAAAGAAAAATCGCTAATCCAAATTCAAGACAATGCTCGTGAGGTATCCACAATTATTACCGACCTTATGAGCTTTGCTGAGCCGGACCCATCCCGGATAACTAAGATAAATACTAAGCAAATACTTGAAGAAGCTGTACAGTTGGTCAACCGAAAGAAAAATACCGAGCATACCGACATCCAAATCGACATTACAGAGGATGTTAAGGACGTCCTCGTAGATTCGGGTCAAATTGCCTCGGCGCTTGCGAACATCATTGTCAATTCTCTGGAGTCCTATCCGGAGGAAGACGGACCAGTAAGAATTGTAGCAGTGATGGATACTGGCGGTGACCAAGTAAGATTGAAAATCAGCGACTCCGGCTGTGGTATGGATGCCGAGACGCTCGAAAAAGCAGCTCGTCCATTCTTTTCTTCCAAGCCTGCAGGCCGAAAACGTGGAATGGGACTGCCGTTTGCCATAAGGCTTATTCAATTGAATAAAGGCTCTTTTGAGATTGTAAGTGAGCCTGACAAAGGTACAACTGTGACGATTCTACTTCCATGTAGCCACCTTTAGTTCAAGTTCAATTCAACAGTCAAAACCCATAACTCAAAACTAAAAGTGGTCATTTTCTTGACGTTTCGAGCTTATATGTTTATTTTATATTTACCTTATCTTAATGTCCATAATATCAGCCTAAAAAGCGGTGTGTTTTGTTCGCTTTAATATAATTGCGAGTACAAGTTGTGCGGCTGAGACGTGAGCTGGTCGGTGGAGTAAAAAAAATGCGAGATGAGCAAAATAATAAGGCAGAATCGCTCGCAGAGATAACGACATTACGTGAGCGGACCCATGAACTCGAAAAAGAAAAAAATTCACTTCAGGAATCAGAACAGAGATGGCGCAGCCTGATAGAGAATTTGCCTGACATTGTAATGATTGTCGACCGTGAAGGCACACTCTTATTTATCAATCACACAGTACCAGGTATAACTTCGGGACAGGCAGTTGGCGGGAGCATCTACGATTACATAGGCCTGGAGTACCAAGACATAGTGAAGCAATCTATCGAACGGGTTTTTCAGACGGGCCAATATGATAGCTATGAGATTGTCGGCGTTGGACCTTACGGCAAGACATCCTGGTACAAAAGCAGAGTCGGGCCCATAAAGCAGGATGACAAGACCATCGCCGTTGGCATCGTCACAACGGAAATTACCGAGCACAAGAAGGCAGCAGATTCGTTGAAGGAATCCGAGCAGCGCTTTAGGGCGATCTTTAACAGTGCGGCTGATGGGATTGTTTTAGCGGATGCGCAGGACAAGCATTTTGACACAGCCAATGAAACGTTCTGTCAGATGCTTGGCTATAGCACCGAAGAGGTCAAGAGCTTGGCGGTCGCGGACATACATCCGGAGCCTGATTTGCCACATGTTATAGATGCATTCGAAAAACAGGTTCGGGGGGAGATTAAACTGTCAAGAGGACTCCCCGTGAAACGAAGCGATGGAACTATTTTCTACGCTGATATCAACTCGATTCCAATAACGCTGGCGGGGAAGAAGTTTCTTATGGGCATTTTTAGGGATATCACCGATCTTAAAAGAATAGAGGATGCACTGCGGGAAAGCGAAGATAAGTACAGAGATCTTGTCGAGGAGATGACCGATGTGATATATACCCTGGATACTGAGGGAAATGTAACCTCTGTAAACAAGGCTGGTAAAGCCGCGTTCGGACGCAAGGCGGCAGAAGTCATCGGTAAAAGTTTTACTAACTGGATTCCACAGGAGTATCAGCGCGATGCAACAGCAGTATTTAAGCGAATCCTCAGTGGCGAAAAAGTCACCGCCGAGACCGTGTTACTCGATAAGGACGGGAAACCACACAATGTCGAATTCAGTTCGACATCTATGATAAAAGACGAGACAGTCGTGGGAACCCGTGGAATAATCAGAGACGTCACTTGGCGTAAACAAGCAGAACAGAAACTACGCGAATCAGAGGAAAAATTCAGACAACTTGTTTCGACAACTACAGATGCGATTATGCTCTTTAATGCTCAGACAAGGCAGTTCACAGAGGTTAATAAGGCTTGCGAAGAACTTTACGGATACACCAGAGAAGAGTTCCTTAAGTTAAGACAGGTTGATGTTACCGCTGAACCGGAAGAGTCTGATGCATCTATCAAGAAAACACTTCAAGGCAAGCTCGGCAAAATCCCACTTCGATACCACAGGAAAAAGGATGGAACCGTTTTTCCAGTTGAAATATCGACCAGCACCTTTGAAATTGCAGGACGAAGAGTTCTTTGCAGAGATATAAGAGATATCACGGAGCGTAAAAAGGCAGAAGAAGAAATTAAGAATTATCAAAAGAAGACTGACGCTATAATCAATTCTTCAAGGGACATTATTTTTCTTAAGGATAGGGATTTCAGATATTTAATTGCTAACAAAGCACATGAGAAACTTTTCAATGTAAAGATAAAAGATATTATCGATAAAACTGATTTTGATTTTATGCCAAAAGAAGTTGCTCAGGCGTGTAGAAAAGGCGATGAGGAAGCGTTAAATTCCGAAGGGCCTATTGAAAGAGAAGAAAGTATTGGGGATAGATACTTCCACGTTGTTAAACAGAAAGTTGTGGACAAGGAAGGAAACCTTCTTGGCATAGCAGCCGTAATCAGAGATGTCACCGAGCGCAAACGGGTCGAGCAAGCGCTGGCTGATAGTGAGCAGCAGTACAGAACGCTTGTGGAAAGTACCGGTGAGACAATCGTCACCTTAGATAAAAACGGCGTGATTTTGTTTATGAATTCAACAGGAGCGAAAGGACTCGGAGGCAAGCCCCAGGATTATATTGGGAAGACACCACGGGATATATTTACGAAGGAAATCGCCGACTATGTCATTTCGAATGTGCAGAAGGTAATACAGACCGAAAAATTGTTAAACGAGATATCCCTGGTCGAGATTCAGGGGCAATTGCGCTGGCACAACATAACTATCGAACCCTTGCGAGACAGCACTGGAAAAATCAACAGCGTTATGGTTATCGCGCGAGACATTCACGAACAAAAGCAGGCGGAGGAGCAGCTTCAAAGGTACCGTGAGGAAATGGCCCAAACTGAGCGATTGGCGTCGCTTGGAACCTTAAGCGCAACTCTGGCTCATGAGCTGACACAACCGCTAACTGTAGTTCGCCTATCAATTCAAAATTTATTGGCCAATTTGAAAGAAGACTCTTCCCAACAATCCATAGAGGAGGATTTGAAAGAGGCTTTAGACAGTATTTCCAATGCGGCCATAATAATTGACAGTTTCCGTAACTTTGCAAGGAAATCTACTGGAAGAACTATAAGCCAGGTAAACCTGGCAACGGTCGGCAAGAAGATTGCACAGTTACTCAGTGAAAGCGCCCGTCAAGTCAAGGTCTCGATAAATTTGCAGGGCTTTGACGGGCTGCCGGTCATTTATGGATGTGAACGGGATGTGGAGCAGCTATTTTTTATATTAGTCGAAAATGCTATACAGGCGGCTGATGGTAAAAAGGATAGCGAGGTTATAATCAAAGCCGCCTTGAAAGACTCGCACATTGAGTTGCAATTCTCTGACAACTGCGGTGGTATTGCGCCGGAATATCTCGACAAGATTTTTGAACCATTTTTTACAACCAAGCCGATTGGACAGGGAACGGGCCTCGGTCTTTGCATCATCCAGCGAATCGTATCTGAGTGTGGCGGCCACATTCGAGTTGAAAACGAATATGGAAAGGGTTGCACCTTTTTCGTCACTTTGCCTTTCGGGCAAGAACGTTAGCGTGGAAGGAATTACAATGGCAGATAAATTAAGACAACAGATATTCTTCGTTGATGACGAACCAGCAGTCAGAAAGGTGGTTGCCAAGACCCTTAGCCAATTGGGCACAAATGTAAAATGTTTTGCCTGTGCAGAAGATTGCTTACAGCAGTTGCAACGGCACAAGTGCGACCTGCTCATTACTGATGTAAAGATGCCTGGAATGGATGGAATTGAGCTCTTGATCGAGACCAAGAAAATGGCTCCATGGCTACCGGTTTTGGTTGTTACCGGCTATGGCGACATCCCAATGGCTGTCAAAGCGCTCAAGGGCGGTGCCGTGGATTTCATTGAAAAGCCGCTCGACCGGCAGACGTTTATCTCAACCGTACAGTCCGCGCTGAAGCGCACCGCTGCACCCAACGTCGTGCTGGGTAAGTCCCTTACAAAAACGGAAAACAGAATACTGCGATTGATAATGGACGGCAAAAGCAACAGAGAAATTGCCTCGGCGATGCACCGCTCCATAAGAACCATCGAGGTTCATCGAAATCACATTATGCACAAGATCGGGGCAGATAATCTGGTCGATTTAATGAGACGAATGGCTGCGATGGGATTGATAGAGCCATTGAGAAAAGAGTGATCCGTCTCTACCATCTGCAGGTGATATAACACGTCAAAATTCCAAAAAACCCGATTTTTTTTAATTTACCCCCCCCAAAAATACGTAGTTTCCACAGTTGTTTGATCCGCCGTTAGTCTGGTACAATTAAAGGTTGTCTTCACCTTGTAGCCAGAAAAGACAGTGATTTGAAATGCAAGATTGTCCTTATCTGTCGTGAGAATAAATACTTACGACAGGCAACCACGGTGGGTTGACAAGGTGGTCCTCATAGTTTAATCCGTTTTTATTTACTGTAAGGGACCCGACGCTACAGAGGCTGGAGAAAATTATAGAGTGATTTTCTTGCTTGATAGAGAAGGTATAAGCAGACGTTTACATGAAGATAATTTGCCCACTGGCTTATGGCCAGAAGGTGTGTAGAGGGAGGAAATTGGCCCTTGGGACAGGGATGTTATTCATAATCCCTGTCCCTGTCTTTATTTAGGTGGCTCTTAACTTTTTTCGACCACGAGCAGCTATAGTGGATAATTGCTTGATGGGCTACGATGCTTTGCTATTGCTGCTGTGACATGGCCCCGTTTGGCAACTTGTATTTCGGAAAGACCAAAAAACTATAGGCTTCTAAGCTTTTCAAGTCCGGCACATTTGACAATACACACCGATGAGTTGTCATCTTATATCGGCAAAGCTATAAAAACACGCCCGGCAGGACTCGAACCTGCAACCTTCGGTTCCGTAGACCGACG